>JBCDGX010000598.1:0-4182 GCA_038750805.1 Myxococcota bacterium | reverse complement strand
GGTTCTTTCGACGTGACCTTCAACTCGTCGCGAAGATGCAGGGCGATCGGCTTGAGCGCGTCGTCCCAGACCACGTGCGCCCGCCAGGGCTCGGCGATGTCGTATGAGGAGCGTCTTGCCCTCGGGAGGCACGAAGCGCGCGCCTTCGAACTCGTAGACGTACTCCGGGTCCACCTCGGTCTCGATCAGCTCGAGCATCGCTGCGACCTGATCCTCCGGCGACCCCGCGTCCTCCGGGGGCGGCGGAGGCCCGGCGTCCTCGGGGGGCGGCGGCCGCCCGGCGTCCATCGACCCCGCGTCCACCGACCCGGCGTCCGCGTCGACGGGATTGCCCATGGGGTCGCCCGGCTGCCCGCACCCGAGCTGGGCGGTGACGAGGAGGAGACCGAGGACGGTCCAACGAGTCGGGCCTTCAATCATGCGGGCGGCTCCAAGGAGACGAAGGGCGTTCTACCTACCCTACGAGATCTGCGGCCGGATGCCCTCAATGCCCAGGGCGGAGGACGTCGGCGTCGAGCGTGAGTCTGCGGCGAGAGACGCCGGCACCCTCTCGGGCCGGGCGGCCCCGTAGAGGCCCGTCTTGGGCGGCCCGCGGCGAGGGCAAGCGAGCGCCGCGGCGCGGGCGGGAGAGGTGCTCGATGCTACGATGGAGCGTGGACCGAGCGGCCGAAGAGAGAGCGCGACGTCGTCGCCAAGAGTGGTCCGGCGAGGTCGTTCGCCCCGGAACGCCCAAGGGAGCCCTCTACGCTCATCTCTCGCCGGCCGAGCGAGTGGAAGCCATGGCCGCCTTGCAGCACCGCGTCTGGGGCGAGGTCGCTCCGATGCCCCGCGCGGAGTGGCCCGGCGAGGTGGTTCGCCTTCTGTGAACCTCCCGGCCGACTACGTGGATCTGCTCCGTGCTCTTCTCCTCGAAGAGGCCGAGTTCGTGGTCGTTGGCGGGTGGGCCGTGGCCGCTCATGGCCATGGCGCCGGGGCGGCGCTGTCCCTACACCGCCCGGGATGCCGAGAGTCGTGCCCGGGTCCCTCGCGGTCGTCGCGCTGCTCGCGCTTGCCCGACCGGTCGTGGCGCAGGGTGAACGGACGTCTCCCTTCGAGGCGGCGGGGCCACCGTCCGAGGCGACGCCCGAGCCTCCCCCGACGCCCTCCGAGGTGAGCCGGCGCGAGCTCCTGCCCGATGCCGGCGAGCCCCCGACCTACCTCCCCACGCTGCTCGTCGGCGTCGGCCTGGTGGGCGCGCCGTCGGCGGACCCCGACGGCGACGACGCATGGGGGCTCGGGTTCCAGACGCTCGCGACGCTCCCGCTCTTCTTCCGGCCGCGGCGCGCGCGCGGCTCCATGCCCGGCTGGATCGCGCCTGCCGTCGGCGCCGGCGTCGCGTGGAGCCGCGTCGACGTGAACCCAGGGGAGACGGTGGAGAACCTGCTCGTGGGCCCCTTCGTCGGCGCCACGTACCGGGCGCGCCTCCCCCGGCACCTCCTCCGACGCGACCCGCCCCTCGGATTCACCGTCGACGCTGGATGGCAGCCCGCCTTGGTCCGGACCGCGGCCGCGTGTCGCCGGAGCATGCCTTGCCTTCGCGTCGACGCATGGACGCCCATCGGCTTCCGCCTGGCCGTTGGCGGCAGCTTCAGCCGGTTCGCGACGGGCCTCGACTACTCCTACGCCCTCGTCCGGGGGGCGGGCCGCTTCGGGGGACCCGTCCCCTTTCACGCCGTCACGTACTTCGTCGGCATGCACTACTGACGGGCTCAGATGCGGAAGCGCCTACCCCGACGGCCGATTGACTCTGTCGAGCCGCGATCCAGGAAGGCGCCATGCCGAACGCTCGTGTCTCCGCCGTGCTCAATGCCGTCGTCACGGCGGCCGTCGTCGGCTGGAACTTCTGGACCGCCCGCTACGGCCTGAACGGCCGCACCGTCGGCGGCATGAGCGACGTCTACGACACGCTCTTCACGCCGGCGGGCTACGCCTTCTCGATCTGGGGCTTCATCTTCCTCGGGCTGATCGCCAACGCGCTCTACCAGCTCTGGCTCGCGTTCCGCGCGGGTGCGCCCGAAGACGCGGCCCTCGCCCGGCACCGCGCCACCTACTTCGAGCGCCTCGGCCCCTGGCTGATGCTCACGAACGTCGCGAACTGCACCTGGATCGTGCTCTGGCTCGGCGAGCAGACCGCCGCGAGCGTGGTGCTGCTCGCGAGCATGTTCGTCTTCCTCAGCGTGGCGCTTCGGCGCCTCGACATGGCGCGCTGGGACGCGCCCATGGAGGTCATCGGCTTCGTCTGGTGGCCCCTCGCCATCTACGCCGGCTGGGTCACCGTCGCGGTGCTGGCGAACCTCTCGGCGTTCCTCGCGAAGCACGGCGTCGTGCCCGGCGACTCGGCCGCGTGGGCCATCGCGATGATCACGACCGCCACCGTCTACAACCTCGGCATCGTGGCGCGGCGGAACCTGCGCGAGCACGCGCTCGTCGCGGTGTGGGCGCTCATGGCCATCGCGGTGCGGCAATGGGAAGGCAGCGCTTCGGTACGGTGGACGGCGCTGGGCGCGGCGGCGCTGCTCCTCCTTGCCGTGAGCGCGCACGCCTTCCGGAATCGGCGCACGCTTCCCGGCGTGCGCCCCCAGTACGAGGCGTAGCGGGTTCTCGGCCCAGACTCATCGCGCGCGGCCGGTCAGCGGGCGCTCGCGAGCGGCACGCACGCCTCGGCCCGGCGGACGCTGAGAAGCAGGTCGCAGACGCTCGAACGCTCCGCGATCCAGCGCTCGTACGCGGCGACGGTACAGGTCTCGGGGACGTTGCGGAGGAACTCGAGGCAGCTCTCGGCGTCGCCGGTCTCCACGAAGACGGTGCCGCAGAGCACGCGCGCCCGCTCCCCGCCGAGCCCCGCGACATAGAAGGCGCAGAAGGTCTCGCGCTGAGCATCGGTGGCCCGCGCGAAGGAGAGGCTCGGGTCGAGGCCGCTGCCGATGCACTCGCCCTCCGTGCACGTCATCAGGAGCCCCGGCTCGCAGTCCACGCAGGCGTGATGCGCCGAGTCGCAACCTTCCTGCTCGGGCTGCACGACGCCGTCGCCGCAGGAGGCGATGAAGGACTGGCAGTCGGGAGCGCAGTACCCGGCACCCGAGGGCGTGCTCGGGTCGCAGAGCTCCCCGGCGAGGATCCCGTCGTTGCAGACGGGCTCGCAGAACCCGTCCTCGTCGCAGGCGTAGCCGCGGCCCGGCCGGCACTGCTCGCAAGGGCGGTCGGGTTGGCCGATGCCGATTCGAAAGCGGATGCCGTCGTCGCACGCCTCTCCCTCGTCGAGCATCCCGTTGCCGCAGTTCGAATCGAACCGGGGCCCGCACCCGGCGAGCGGCGCAAGCGCCAGGAGCGCGGCCACCTGCCAGCTCCACGAACGCGCTCGGGTCCATCGCCGCACGGATCGAAGAAAGCACGGTCAGCGCGGGGTGTCACGAGCGGTATGAGGCACGCCCCGGCGGTGCTCCCGGCGCCGACCCCTCCGCATCCGCGGAGCGTGGCGGGGGCGCGGTGAAGCGACTACCGATGAAGGGATGTGGCGGCGTCGGCAGCGCGAAGAGAAGCAGCCCACGACGACCGGCTACCGGGTCCCCGCCGTGCCCATCGTGGCCGAGGTGCCGCTTCGCGAAGCGCGGCGCGGCCATGGGGGCGAGCGCCTCTTCACGGCGTTGATGGGGGCCATCGCCCTGCTCGGGGCGACCGGTGCCGTGGCGTCCGGGCAGCTGCACTTGCTGCCCATCTTCGGCGCCTGGGCGGTGTACTCCGCGCACGTCTTCGGCCGGGCGATGCACCGCGTGCGGCACCTGCGCGTGCGCGGCGACGGGCTCGTCGAGGTGCGCCTTCGCCGGAAGGCGCGGCGCGGACGGCTCTGGCTCGAGCGGAAGCCGCTCTTCGGGACCTTCGGCGAGCACCGGGCGTGGGAGCTCCGGCTGGGGCTCGAGGGCGAGCACCGTCCCCTGGACGTGGTGCGCGGCGACCTCCTCCCGAAGGCCGTGCTCGCCACGCTCGAAGGGGCGGCCGTGAGCGACGAGGAGGTCGCGCCCACACGCTTCGCCTTCGGCGCGCTCCCGGCAAAGGTGCCGGCGGGCGACGCGCTCCCGGCCGCGCAGGCCCCGCTGGGCGCGCTGCGGCTGCGCGCTCACGTCCGGCTCTGGCGTGGCCGCGGCG
>JBCDGX010000597.1:0-4203 GCA_038750805.1 Myxococcota bacterium | reverse complement strand
GCTCGTGCTCCCGGCGCTCGTCGACCCCGAGGGATGGTTGGCCGACGTCAACCGGGCCCTGCACGCCGGCGACGCGGGCGCCTTCGGTCTGATTCTCGGCCGCTTTGCCGCGGTGCTTCCCATTCTGCTCGTGCCCACTACGCTGATGGGCGCGAGCCTGCCGCTCCTCTCCCAGCACTTCGTCAGCCGGCGCGGCGACGCGGGCAACGTCAGCGCACTCGTCGGCGCCCTCTACGCCGTCAACACGCTCGGCGCCTGCACCGGCGTCGGCCTCGGCACCTTCGTGCTCATGCCCCTCCTCGGCGTCAGCACGACCAACGCCGTCGCCGCGGGCGCGAACCTGCTCCTCGCCGTCGGCCTCTACGCCGGGCGGGGCCCGCTCCTCCGCGGGCGCTGGTCGAAGGGCGAGCCGCTGCGGATCTTCCCCTCGAAGCCGGACGCCTTCTGGGTACGCGAGGCCGCCGCGGAGGAGGCCGCACGCGCCGAGGCGGCGGAGGACGCCGAGGACGCCGCCGACGCGCCCCGCGTGCCCGTGCCGCCGCTCGCGCGCAAGGCGGCGCTCGTGGTCTTCGCGATCAGCGGCCTCGCCTCGCTCTGCTACGAGGTCGTCTGGAGCCGGGCCCTGGCGATGACCATCGGGTCCTCCTTCCAGTCCTTCGGGCTCATCCTGCTGACCTTCCTCGCCGGCATCGCCGGTGGATCGGCCGTCGCCTCCGGCAGCCTCGCGGCGGATCGCGTGCTCAAGACCAGCGCGATCACGGCGGTCGTGCTGATCTTCTTCGCGAACGCGCCGTGGGGCGTCGAGAGCGGGCTCGCGACCTACCTCGCCGTCTGCTTCGTCTTCTGCCTGCCCGTCGCGGTCATCGCCGTCGGCGCCATGCAGCAGCGGAGGCGCGCCATGGCCGGCCCCGCCGAGCCCGTGGTGCCCGCGCTCCTCATGCTGGCCGTGCCCGCCTCCGCGGGCCTGCTCAACGGCCTGATGATCGAGGGGCGCTTCGCCGCCATCGCCGGCGCCGTGACCATCTGCCTCGCGGCCTTCCTCGCGGTCGTCGTCGCCTTCCGGCGCTACCCGGTGCTGCAGCTCGCGATGATGGCGCTCTTCATCGGCGTCGCGGCCTTCGTGAACTACGTCTTCCAGGACGAGGTTCCATGCGCCTTCGCCGCCCTCGTGGGCAGCGTCGACAGCCTCGCGGACAGCGTGGGCCTGGTCCGCTTCTTCATGTTCCTGACCGTCGCGCTCTGCACGCTGCCGGCGACCGTCGGCATGGGCGCGTTCTTCCCGATGGTGCTGCGGCTCTGGAGCCTCGGCGGCGCGGGCGTCGGCCGGGACGTCGGCGTCGTCTACGCGAGCAACACCTTCGGGTCGGTCTTCGGCGCGTGGCTTCCGGGCTTCGTGCTCATGGACAACCTCGGGATGGAGCGGACCATCCTCGTCGGGATCTTCCTCTACCTCGGCTCCGCGCTCGTCCTGCTCATCCTCGGCGCAGCCGACGAAGGCGGTGCCGAAGACGCCTCGAGCGAAGCCGCCGAGGAAGACGAAGATGCCGGGCCGCCGGCCTGGTACGCGGTGACCATCTACGTGCTCGCGCCGCTCATCCCGGCGCTCGTGGCCGGCGCCTTCTTCCTGGGCTGGCGCCCCGAAGGCGCCGCGCGCTGGAGCCTCAGCCAGATGACGCTCGGCGTCTTCCGCGTGTCCCTCGCGACCGATGCGTGCAGCGACGCCTGGGGCGAACCGGACCTCGTCTACTACCACGACGGCCTCTCGACGACGGTCACCGTCGAGCGCTGGGGACGCCACTACGCGCTCAAGAACAACGGCAAGGTCGACGCCTCGAACGGCGACGACATGCCGACGCAGATCATGGTCTCGGCCTACCCGCTCCTGCTGCACGAGAAGGGCCCGGAGGACCTCGACGTGGCCGTGATCGGTTTCGGCTCCGGCGTGAGCGTGGGGACGGCGCTGAAGTTCCCCGTGGCGAGCGTCGACGTCATCGAGCTCGAGCGCTCGATCATCGACGCCTCGAAGTTCTTCGGCGAGGTGAACGACCTCGACTACGCGCTCAGCGAGTTCCCCTACGTCGAGATGGACCGGCTCACCATCGTCAACGACGACGGCCGGAACCACCTCGCGTCCACGGAGAAGAGCTACGACGTCATCATCAGCGAGCCGTCGAACCCGTGGATCACGGGCGTCGCCGACCTCTTCACGACGGACCATTTCCGCATCGCCAAGCGGCGCCTCCGCCCCGGCGGCATCTTCTGCGAGTGGGTGCAGCTCTACGAGCTGAGCCCGGAGAACATCAAGGCGATCTACCGAACGTTCGCCTCACAGTTCGAGCACGTGGCCGTGTTCGCGGCGGAGGACCTCTCGAGCGATACGGTCATCCTCGGCTCGGATGCGCCGCTCCCCATGGACCTCCGGCGCGTGCGCGCGGCCATGGCCCACGAGGGCATCGCGGATGAGCTCGAGCGCGCCTACGTGCACTCGCCCTTCGACGTCTTCGCGCGGCTCCTGCTCGGCTCGCGGAGCGAGGTGATGCAGTTCACCCGCATCGAGCACCGGCGTCGCGGGGGCGAGTGGGTGCCGGACCCGGCGTCGAACAACCCCTCGGACCGGAGCTGCCAGGCGCCGGATTGCTACCGGCAGCCGGCGCCGCTGAACACGGACGACAACGCGCTCATCGAGCTCGCGGCGCCGCGGGACCTCATCGGCTTCCAGCGCTTCGAGGGCTACCTCGCGAACATCTACTCCCCGGACTGGCCCTACGGGCGCATGCGCCACTTCGCGACGGGCTTCGCGGACGAGGGCGACGTGGCGGCGCGGGAGCTCGCGGAGCTCGCGCTCTCGCTCATCGCGCACGGCCAGAAGCCCGAGGCCGCGCACTTCATCGGCCGGGCCCAGCGCCGCGGGCACGCACGGGACATCTACGTCGCCGCGGAGGTGCTCGCGAAGCTGATGAGCCCCGAGGGCGAGCCCCCCATCCCCATCGAGACGCCGGCTCCCGGTCCGCAGCTCGCCGCGCGCGAGGCGCGCGTGCTCATGGAGGGCTTCGACGCCGTGCGCGTCGCCGTCGACTCGGGCGCCTACGGGACCGCCCTCGACGCCATGGAGGACATCCCGGCGCCGCTCCGGCTCCACAGCGGGCCCGGGCTCCGGCTCCTCCACGCCTACCTCCTCTACAAGACGGCCCCGGGCTTCCCCTCGCGCTACCGCGACGCCATCGACCAGCTCGAGGACCTGGTGCGCGGCGAGCCCGATTACGTCGCGCGCCACCCGGAGATCTTCTACCTCCTCGGCCGCGCCCACGACGCCGAGCTGCACTTCGACAAGGCGATGCGGAACATGCGCATCTACGTCGAGGGCCGCATCCGCGCGCTCGAGACCGCGGAGCCGCCCGTAGACGCCGCGCCGACCAGCGATGGCGACGACGACGCCGAGGCCTCGAAGGCCGACCGGACGGACGACGAAGCGGGCTAGTGTCCTGAGTCCGCGATGCCGCGTTCTGCCACGGTTCGGCTTCGACCGTCACCGCGGCGCCACGATCTGCGCGAACGGCTCTTCGCGCCCCATCGGGCGCTGCGTAAGGGGCTTCGCGGCGATCGCCCCCCTCACGGCCGCCTGAATGGAGGTTCAGGGCGACCCTCCGTGGGCCGAGCCGCGCCCCAAACGGCGGAAAAGACGTTTCTTTTAGGCCCGGGGTCGAGAATCTCCAGCGCTCCCCATCCTGGGCTGGCCCGGACCTTGCTCCTAGCCCTGCCGTCACCGCGCCCCCGGGCGCGACTCACCGAGGCAACAAAGCGATGTCCACCCCGATGATCGACACCACCCCTTCCCGTCCGAGCCTCGTCCCCGGCGACGAGCGCGCGCTCCGCATCCTGGCCAAGTCCGTGTACCGGGAGCTCAAGGACTCGGGTCACACGCGCGGCGAGATCGTGGGCTTCACGAACGCCCTCCTCGAGCTCGTCACGACCGACATCAAGTCGGACGCCTGACGGCTCCTCCCTTCCCTTCGAGCGGCCACCGTGCTCCGGCGCGGTGGCCGTTTCGCGTCCGTCCAAAGAGCGAGGCGACGTCGTTTCGAAGGCCGTTGGCTCCCGGGCCGAAGGTTGCTACGACGGCGTCACCGAAAGGTGAGGGGCGAAGTTCGGGCCCCCGTTCACAACTCCATTCGAGCGAGTGAAGACATGACCATCAAGATCGGC
>JBCDGX010000596.1:0-4221 GCA_038750805.1 Myxococcota bacterium | reverse complement strand
GACCGCCGCGGGCCGGACCTCTTCTCCTTCTACGGGCAGATGGCCGCCGGGCACGCGCCCGAGGAGGCCCGGGAGCGCATCTACCGCGAGCTCGAGAGCGTCGCCGAGCGCGGCATCACCGAGCGGGAGCTCGCGAAGGCGCGGAACCGGGTGCGCAGCTACTTCCTCTTCGGCATGCAGTCGAACATGAGCCGGGCACGGCAGCTCGCGGAGTTCGAGCTCTACTTCGGCGACGCGGCGCTCGCGCGCGACGAGCTCGCCCGCTACCTGGCCGTCACCGCCGACGACGTGAAGCGCGTCGCCGGCACCTACTTCCCGGCCACCAACCGCACCGTGCTCGACGTCGTTCCCGCGACCGGCGCGGCGGAGGCGAACGAATGACCGGCCTCGACCCCCGCGTGCTCGTGGCGCTCGCCACGGCCAGCACCCTCGTCTCGGGCGTCGCCTGCTCCCGCATGCCCGAGGCGACCACGCTCCCGGCCGAAGAGGGCAGCTTCGACGAGGGCGCCCCCGAAGAGACGCGGGCGGCCGAGCGCGAGGCGCCGCCCGCCTCAGGGGCGGCCCGGGACATCGCCTTCCCGCCCATCGCCCGAACGAGTCTCGGGAGCGGCCTCGAGGTGAACGTCGTCGAGTGGCACCAGCTGCCCATCGTCTACCTCCGCCTCGTCATCAAGAGCGGCGCGGCCTCGGATCCCGAGGGCCTCCAGGGGCTCTCGAGCCTGGTCGCCTCGATGCTCAAGGAGGGGACCCGGCGCCAGTCGAGCGCGGAGCTCGCAGAGCGCATCGAGTTCCTCGGCGCGGACCTCTACACGGGCTCCGGTGAGGAGAACGTCGAGCTGGTCTTCCGCGCGCTGAGCGAGCACCTCGACGAGGCCATGGACATCCTCGCAGAGGTCGCGACCCAGCCGGCCTTCGCGAACGCCGAGCTCGCCAAGCTGAAGCGCCGCGAGAACGACCGCCTCGCGCTCCTCGCCAAGCAGCCCTTCTTCCTCGCGCGCCGCGCGATGTACTCGCGGCTCTACGGCGACCATCCCTACGGCCGCATCGAGACGACGCCGGAGACCGTGGAGAGCGTGCGCCGAACCGATCTCCAGCGCTGGCATCGGACCCACTTCGTCCCGGGGAACGCGCTGCTCGTGGCCGTGGGCGACGTGACCCCGGACGTGGTGAACGCAGCCGCGGAGCGGGCCTTCTCGCGCTGGCGAGGCGCGGCCCCCGCGGACGACGCACGCCCCACGCCGCCCGAGCGAAGCGCGCGGGAGGTGGTCGTGGTGGACCGCCCCGGCTCGGTGCAGTCCGTGATCGTGATCGGCAACCTGGCCATCGCGCGCCGTGACGAGGCCTACGTCCCGCTCATGGTGGCCAACCAGGTGCTCGGCGGCTCGGCGGCCTCCCGGCTCTTCATGGACCTCCGGGAGCGTCGAAGCCTGACCTACGGCGCCTACTCCGTCGTCGGCGAGCGCGTGGACCGGGGCCCCTTCCTCGCCTACGCGCAGGTGCGCACGGACGTGACGCACGAGGCCATGAGCGCGTTCTTCGAGAACCTCGCGGCCATCACGAGCGAGGCGCCGGGTGACGAGGAGCTGGCGAACGCGCATCGCTACCTCTCGGACTCCTTTCCCCTGCAGATCGACACGCCGGGCAAGATCGCGAACCTGGTCAGCGAGCTGCGCGTGTTCGGGCTTCCGGACGATTATTGGGACGGCTTCCGCACGGAGATCCGCGAGGTCGAGGCTGCCGCGGCGCTCGAGGCCGCGCGCGCCCACATGCGCGCCGACGAGGCGCTCGTGGTGGTGGTCGGCGAGGCCGCGCAGATCGCCGAGGGCCTGCGCGCCTGGGGCCCCGTGACGGTGGTGAGCGCCGAGGGCGAGGTGAGCGCGGAGCTCGAAGCGCTGCCCGACGATGCCGCGCTCCCCGACGATGCCGCGTCGGGCGCCCCCGACGCCGAAGGAACGGACTGAGCGATGTGTGGGATTGTCGGTTACGTCGGCCCCGAACAGGCGGCGCCGATCCTCCTCGACGGGCTCCGGCGCCTTGAGTACCGCGGCTACGACTCGGCCGGCCTCGCCGTACGCGGCGACGCCGCGATCAAGGTGGTGCGCGCGGTGGGCAAGCTCCGGAAGCTCGAGGGCGCGCTCAAGGAGCGCCCCCTCGCCGGGTCCACGGGCATCGGCCACACGCGCTGGGCGACGCACGGCCGGCCGAGCGAGGTGAACGCCCACCCGCACGTCGCCGGCCCCGTCGTCGTCGTCCACAACGGCATCATCGAGAACCACAACGAGCTCCGTGATCGGCTCGTCGCGGCGGGCTGCGAGGTCGTGAGCGACACGGACACGGAGCTCGTCGCGCACCTCGTGCACCTCGCCACGAAGGAGGGCCTCGGCCTCGAGGCCGCCGTCCGCCGGACCCTCGGCGAGCTGCACGGGGCCTACGCCATCGCCGTGCTGAGCGAAGCGGAGCCCGGGCGCATCGTGGTGGCGAAGAGCGCGTCGCCGCTCGTGCTCGGCGTCGCCGAGGGCGAGGCCTTCTGCGCCAGCGACATCCCGGCGCTCCTCCCCTACACGCGCGACATGATCTTCCTCGAGGACGGGGAGATGGGCGTGCTCGAGGCGGGCGAGGTCCGGCTCTCGACGGTGGCCGGCGAGGCCATCGAGCGGGAGCCCCAGCACATCGACTGGTCGCCCGTGATGGCCGAGAAGGCCGGCTTCAAGCACTTCATGCTGAAGGAGATCTTCGAGCAGCCGCGAGCCATCGAAGACACGCTGCGGGGCCGCCTGAACCGCGAGGCCGGGGACGTGAACGGCCACGAGATCGGCCTGAGCGACGCCGACGCCGAAGCGATCGAGCGCGTCGTGCTGCTCGCATGCGGGACGAGCCATCACGCGGCGCTCGCGGGGCGCTACTTCCTCGAGCACCTCGCGCGCGTGCCGACGGTGGTCGAGCTGGCGAGCGAGTTCCGCGGGCGGAACGCGGTTGTCGGGCCCGGCGACCTCGTGGTGGCCGTCTCCCAGTCCGGCGAGACCTTGGACACGCTCGTCGCGGCCAAGGAGGCCAAGGCGAAGGGGGCCAAGGTGCTCGCCGTCGCGAACGTGATCGGGAGCGCGATCCCGCGCATGGCCGACGCGGTCTTCTACACGCACGCGGGCCCGGAGATCGGCGTCGCGTCGACCAAATGCTTCACGGCGCAGGTCACGAACCTCCTCCTCCTCGCCATGTGGCTCGGACGCCGGAAGGGTGCGATCGACGAGGCGGAGTCCCGGCGGCTCGTGGAGGAGCTCGCGCGCATCCCCGTGCTCATGAAGGAGACGCTCACGGGGACGCGGCAGCTCGTGGCGAACCTCGCGCGCCGCTACATCGACGCGCGGGACGTGCTCTTCCTCGGACGCGGGCTGAGCTTCCCCATGGCGCTCGAGGGCGCGCTGAAGCTGAAGGAGATCAGCTACGTGCACGCCGAGGGCTACGCCGCCGGGGAGATGAAGCACGGGCCCATCGCGCTCATCGACGCGAACGTCCCGGTGATCGTGCTCTGCCCCTCGGACTCGACCTACGACCGGAGCCTCTCGAACCTCGAGGAGGCCAAAGCGCGCGACGCTCGGGTCATCGCCATCGCGACCGAAGGCGACGAGCGGGCGCGGACCGTGAGCCACGACCTCGTCGAGGTGCCGCCCGTCGACGAGATGCTCACCCCGCTGCTCACGGTGCTTCCGCTGCAGCTCTACGCCTACTACGTCGCCGACTTCAAGGGCACGGACGTCGACCAGCCTCGCAACCTCGCGAAGACGGTGACGGTCGAATAGATGCACGAGCGCATGCGCGTCGCCGTGGTCGTTCCGGCCTACGACGAAGCGCGGCTCATCGACCGCGCCCTCGACGCCGTTCCGGCCTGGGTCGACCGCATCGTCGTCGTCGACGACGGGAGCCGTGACGCGACGGCGGCGCGTGTGCTCGCGCGCCGCGAGGCCCGCGTCCAGCTCGTCCGCCACGCCCGCAATCGGGGCGTGGGCGCGGCCATCGCAACGGGGTATCGCGCGGCCTTCGACGCCGGGGCGGACGTCGCCGTGGTGATGGCCGGCGACGCGCAGATGGACCCGCGGGACCTCGCGGCCCTGCTCGCGCCCCTCGCGCGCGGCGAGGCGGGCTACGCGAAGGGCGATCGCACGCGCTGGCCGGACGTGCGGCGGCAGATGCCCCGGGCCCGGCTCCTCGGGACCCGCGTGCTGG
>JBCDGX010000595.1:0-4232 GCA_038750805.1 Myxococcota bacterium | reverse complement strand
GTCGCCGGCGTTGCGGCCCGCCACGCCCAGGCGCGGCGCATCGTCCGGGGCCTCGCCCGGGCCGCCGGCGAGGCCCCCCTCGCGGAGAGCATCGCGGGGACGCTCGCCGCGGCCTTCGGGCTGCGCGGTACGGCGCGCGAGCGGGCGGCGCTCGACCTCGCGCTCGTGCTCTCGGCCGACCACGAGCTCAACGCCTCGACCTTCGCCTGCCGCGTAGCGGCTTCGGCGGGGGCCGGTGCCTATGGCGCCGTGGCGGCGGGGTTGGCGGCGCTCGGGGGCAGTCGACACGGCGGCGCCGTGCTGCGCGTGGCGTCTTTTTGCGACGGGCTTCGGGGACCCGAGGACGCGCCCCGCGCCGTCGCCTCGCGCCTCGAGGCCGGCGAGGCGATCCCGGGCTTCGGCCATCCCCTCTACCGCGCCGGCGATCCGCGCACCCCACCGCTCCTCGCGCGGGCGCGGGAGCTCGGGGGGCGGCGGCGTGCGGTGAAGACCATCGACGCGCTCCGGGGTGCCATGGCGCTCGTCGGCGCGGGGGCGCCGACCCTCGACCTCGGCCTCCACGCGCTCACGACAGCGCTCGGCCTCCCCGCGAGCGCCGGCCTCGTGCTCTTCGCCGTCGGTCGCTCGGCCGGATGGCTCGCGCATGCCTTCGAGCAGATGGACCAGGGTACGCCCATCCGGCCCCGCGCTCGGCCGCCGCGCTGATCAGCGAAGCGCCTCGAGGAGCGCGCCCTCGGCCAGCGGCTTCAGCTGCGGACGGAAGCGCGCGCGCTCCCCGGGCTCGAGCGCGTCGAAGTTCACCTCGGCGCCGCTCATCAAGACCACGCGGAGCTCCGGCGCCTCCTCGGCCAGCCGCCGCGCCAGCTCCACGCCGTCGAGGCTGGGCATCTGTACGTCCGAGAGCACGCGGTCGGGCCGCCGCTCGCGGATGGCCGCGAGCGCGGCGACGCCGTCCTCGGCCTCCTCGACCTCGAAGCCCTTGGCCCGGAGAAGCCGCCCGAGCGAGCGCCGGACGCGCGCGTCGTCATCGACGACGAGGACCCGCGGGCGCTCTCCCTCGGCCGGGAGCCGGAGGCTCACGGTGGTGCCCTGGCCCTCTTCGCTCTCGAGCCGGACGCTGCCGCCGACGGAGCTGGCGAAGCGGCCGACCATCGTGAGGCCGAGCCCCGTGCCCTCGCCGCCGGTCTTGGTCGTGAAGAGCGGATCGAAGACCCGGTCGCGGACCGCGGCGGGGATGCCTCGCCCCTCGTCGGCGACCGCGACGATCACGTGGTCCCCGGAGCGCCGCGCGCTCACCGAGATCGTGCCCCCCTCCGGCATCGCGTCGCGCGCGTTCGCGACGAGGTTGAGCACCGCCAGCTCGAGCCCGCTCGGGTAGAGCCGGGCCACGAGCCCCGACTCCACCGAGGTCGCCAGGCGAATGCCCTGGGGAAGGGTGCGGCGCAGCAGCGGGAGCATCGCGTCGAGCGCCTCGTCGACGCGCCCGGGACGCACCTCCGGCGGCGCGGCCCGCAGCATGCCGAGGAGGGCCTCCGCCGAGCGCGTGCCGCGCTGGAGCGCCGCGCGGCACTCGGCGAGCACGATGGGCGTGTCGGGGCCCTGGCCCCCGTCCTCCTGGAGGAGATGGAGGTTCGTGTCGACGACGCTGAAGAGGTTCCGGACGTCGTGCACGAAGGCGCCCGTGAGCTGACCCGCGACGTCCAGACGGTGCGTCCGCGTGAGGCGCTCCGTGCGGAGCGTCCACTGCTCGAGGGCGAGACTCACGAGCGTCGCCGTCATCGAAAGCACGCGGAGGTCCACCTCCCGAGGCTTCCCCGGCCGGCGATGCGTGATGGCGAAGGTGCCCCAGGTCGCCCCGTCGACGACGACCGGATGGGACCAGCAGGCGCGGGCGCCCGCCACCCCCGCGAGCTCCCCGAGATACGCCCAGCGCGGGTCCTCGAGCGTGTCCTCCACGATGGCCGGGGCCCGCGTCATCAGGGCGGCCGCGCAGGAGCCATAGCCGAGCTCCGGCGGGACGTTCTGACTCGCCCGCCGTACCTCCTCGCTCAGCGAGGGGCCCGCGATGAGGTCGAGGCGCCCGGCGTCGTTCGCACGCATCACCGTGCACATGGCGTCCTGGAAGAGCCCCTCGACGAAGGTGCAGACGTGCGAGAGCACGCCGTGAAGGCTCTCCCCGCGGACGAGCTTCTCGAGGGCCAGGCGCTGGAGCTCCACGTGCCGGCTCCCGAGCCAGCTCGAGGTCAGGTCGATGAGCGTGCCCCGCACGCCCGTGGTCCGGCCCTCGGCATCCGTCAGCGTCCGCGAGGAGGTCCGGACGAAGTGGACGCGGCCCTGTGCGTCGATGGCGCGGAACTCGGAGGGCTCGCGATGACCAGCGAGCGTCCGAGCGAAGCTCTCCCGGAGCGCAGGCAAATCGTCCGGATGGACGAAGCCATCGAAGGGCAAGCCCTCGGGCTCCGGATGGAACCCGGGCAAGAGCGCCTGAAGCCGCTCGCTGGCGTAGGCGATGCGGCCCTCCCCATCGAGCTCGAAGACGCCGTCGTTGAGCTCGGCGCCCAGCGTCAGCAGCGCGAAGTCGATCTCCGGGGGCGTGATCCCCATTCACAGAGGATGGGCCCAGCGGACCGAAAGCTCCAGTCCCCCTCTTGGGCCGACGGCGCCCTCAGTCGAAGGCCGCCGGCGCGTCGGCGCCTTCCTCGGGCACCTCGACGCCCACGTGCATCCAGCGCTTCAGGAGCGGGGCGAGGGCGAAGCAGATGGCCGCCGAAGCGCAGGCCGCGAGACCGATCTTCCCGAACACGTCGCCGTAGACGTGCACCGTGTCGATGGGCGCGGGGATCGTCGCCGCGTCGCCGGGCCCGTGCTCGACGCCCGTGAGGCTCGCGATGAGCCCCGCGAGGTAGTTCGAGAAGGCCGTCGCGAGGAACCAGGCCCCCATGACCGTGCTGACGAGCGGCGCTGGCGAGAGCTTCGTGACCATGGAGAGCCCCACCGGCGAGAGGCAGAGCTCGCCGGTCGTGTGGAGCAGATACCCGAGCACCAGGATCCCCACGCCCACCATGCCCCGGGCGTCCGCGTTCTCCGCGCCCCACCAGAGCGCCACGAAGCCCAGGCCGAGCTGGAGGAGCCCGAAGGCGAACTTCGCCGGTGTGCTCGGTTCGAGGCCGCGCCCGGCCAGGAACGCCCAGAGCGCGGTGAAGACGAGCCCGAAGATGAGGATGAAGACCGCGTTCACCGAGGCGAAGGTGCTCGCGGGGATCTCGTCCACGCGCTCGGCGACGCCCATGCCCACGTTGTCATCGGCGACCTTCCACTGAATCGTGAAGCCCGGGTTCGCCGAGTTCTCCGCGCGAAGCGCGTCGAGCTGGTCGAGGGTGAAGAGCGTCTCGCCATTCGAATAGCCGAGCTGCTCCTGCGTCGGAGAGAGCTCGATGGTCTCGCCGACCTGGCCCGGGTCGACGACGGCGTCTGCGAAGACCCGGTCGACGTTGCGGTCCGTGAAGGTCGTGATCGAGCTGCCCGCCTGCTCGAAGAAGCTCCAGAAGAGCATCGAGAAGAAGGTCAGGATGAGCACGACGAAGAGGCGCTCGCGGGGCACCTTGTCGGCGCGGATCGCGTAGAGGATCAGGTAGGCGAAGGCGACGGCGCCGAAGACGCTCAGCACGTAGCCGGCGATCTCGTTGCGCTGCACGAGGAGCGCGAAGATTGGCACGGCCACGACGATGCCGAGGTACACGGCGTGGTCCGGTGCCATGCCGAGGATCTTCTTGCCCGCCGTGTCCGGCCGGGCGCCCTTCGCCTTGTCGAGGCCTCCGCGACCGAGGGCCGTGAAGGCCGCGGCGCCGGCGCCGAGGAGCGCGCAGGCCACGAAGATGTTGACCGCCGTGTAGTAGACGTTGTCCGGCTTGAAGACGAGCAGGCCCCCGGCCGCGGCCAGCGCGCCGAGCACGATCAGGCCCTGGCTGAGGCGCGTCGGCATCACGAAGACCGCGAGGCCGATGAGCATGCCGATGGTCGCGAGGCCGAAGCCGTAGTGCCAGCCGAAGGTCTCGCCGACGTAGCCGCAGAGCAGCGGCGACATCGCCGCGCCCAGGTTGATCCCCATGTAGAAGATCGTGAACCCGCCGTCGCGCTTCGGGCTCCCGGGCGGGTAGAGGCTGCCGACGATGGTCGAGATGTTCGGCTTGAAGAAGCCGTTGCCGACGATGAGGAGCGCGAGCGCCGTGAAG
>JBCDGX010000594.1:0-4238 GCA_038750805.1 Myxococcota bacterium | reverse complement strand
CCCGCCCGGGCCATTTTTCGACGCCCCTTCCTTGCGGGTTCATGAAATTATTTCAGGCCGGCCCGGCCCTAGAAGCAGGCCGTGGGGCCGCCGGTGGCCGGCGCCCCGCAGATCTCCCCAGGCCCGCACTCGGCCGAGGCGCGGCACGCGCCCACGACGGCGCACTCGCCCACGCCGTCCCCGAGGAGGCTCAGGCACTCGCTGTCCATGGGGCAGTCCTCGTCGGCGCCGCAGGGGCCGGAGGCGCCGCAGGCCGTGCGCTCGGTGCGCGGGTCCGTTCCGCAGACCTCGCCCTCGTCGCAGTCCAGGGACGTGTCGCAATCGCCCCCGCCGCGGAGGCAGACGCGGGCGCCCTCATCGTTCAGTTCAACGCAGCTGCTCTGGAACGCACACACGAGGTTGTTGTCGCAGCCACGGTACGCCCGGCGGCAGTAGGCGCCGAGGCGCTCTCGGCTCTCGCAGACGTAGCCCGCAGGGCACACATCCGTGGGGCTGCATCCCCGGCGCCGGTCGACGCAGCTCGCAGCCTCACAGGCGAAGCCCGCCGGGCAATCGCGCGCGTCGCTGCAGCCGCCGCCAGTGGCCTGGCAGATCGAGAAGCCGGCATCCGAGGCAACGCACTCGCTTCCCTCCGCGCAATCGGCCGCGGAGAAGCAAAGGGCGCCGGAGGCCTGGCAGGTCATCCGGCCGCAAAGGTCGCGGAGGCATTGCTCGCCGCTCCCGCAATCGCCCGCCGTGCAGGTCGTGACGTCGTCGCAGAGGCAGTGGTCGAAGACGTCGAGCTCGTCGAAGCAGGAGGGCGAAGGCTCGGCGCCGAGGTCGCGCATGAGGCCGCCGTCGGGTCCGCCGTCGGTGCTCCCGAGATCGACGCCCCCCTCGCCCATGTCGGGCGGGGCGCCGTCCGGGAGACCGAGGTCGACGCCGAGGTCCAGACCCGAAGGCCCCGAGTCGCCCCCGCAGGCGCCCAGAACGAGCGCCGCGGCCAGCGCGAGAAGACCGAGCTCAGAGCGCACAGCGAACCCTCCGCGCGTGATAGGACGTGCCCCCGGTCGCCGTCCGGTCGACCCAGGTGATCAGGAAGGTGCCGTCGGACGCCACGGCGAGCGCCGTCGGGCCGCCGTCCGCCGACGACGAGGCGAGCACGTCCCCGAAGGTCAGCGTGGTCACGAAGGCCGCGGCCCGGTCGAGGAGCGAGAGGCCCACGGTCGGCCCCACGAAGCCCGCGTCGTCGGTGTCCGTGATGAGCAGCTGCCCGACGACGAAGCCCCCACCGAAGGGCACGATGGAGGGCGAGCGGGAAGTCTGAGGCGACGCGTGGGCGGGGACCTCCGAGCCGCCCTCGGTGGTCAGGGCGTCGTGGATGCGGAGGTGCGATTCCGCCCGCGCTCCGCTGATGCGCACGTCGAAGGCGAAGCCGAGCAGGTCGTTGGCCTCGGGGATGATCTCCTGGGAGAGAAGCGCGAGGGCGATGTGCTCGTTGACGTTCGCCTCGCGGCTCACCGTCACCGGGGTGCCGTCGAGGGCGCCGGTGACCGAGAGCGGCGCGTAGAAGGCCTCCCGGTCCCCGTCGCCGTTCGCCGCCACCCAGGCGAGCGCGTAGCCGAGCCCCGTGCGCGGCCCGAGCTGCGGCGAGCGGAGCGAGGCGTTGGCGGCGCCCACGTCACGGATCGTGGCGCCCGTCGGGACGCGCCCCTGAGCGTCGAGGTTCACGGTCTGGAGCTGCGCGAGCCCTCCCCCGACGTCGCTCTCGAGGAAGGCCGCGAGGAAGGTCGTTCCCTCGCGCGCGAGCGCCGCGGCGCTGTGCCGCAGGGGACCCTCGGTGATCACCGTGGCCGTTCCGATGGGCGCGCCGTCCGCGCCGATTCGCCGCGTGAGCACCTGCTCGCCGTCGCCGCCGGTGTCGTTGTCCGTGTAGGCGAGCAGGAAGCCGTCATCGAGCGCGAGCAGCGCCGGCTCCCGGGGCCGGGTCACGCCAGCGGTGAGCTCGACCGGCTCCCCCGGCTCGCCGGTCGTCGGCACGCGGAGGCCGCGAAGGCTCCGGAGGCCCCCGCCCTGGTCCACCCACGCCAGGTAGAAGCCCGTGTCGCCGGCGACCACGGCGACGCGCCGGGGGTCCGGGCGCTCGTCCTCGCCGAGGTCGAAGCGGTCGGCCTCCACGCTCTCGCAGCTGCCGGGGTCGATGCCCGCATCGCCCATATCGCCGCCGTCGACGGGGTCGCCGCCGTCCATATCGCTCGAGCCGGCGTCCCCGAGGTCGCCGCGGCCCATATCCATGGTCCCGCCGCCGAAGTCGCCCAGGTCGAAGCCGATGCCGGGGCCGTTGCCGCCGCCGCAGCCGCTAGCGAAGACGAGGGCGAGCGCGAAGGCTCCGCCGGAATGCCGATGCATGGCGGCATGCTACCGCCGCGCCGCCGGGGAGGCATGTTCCCCGGCTGACGCCCCGGATCAGGGGAGCTCGACGTAGGTGATCGGCGCGCTGCAGGCCGAGCGCAGGCCGACCTCGTCCACGGTCTGGGCCGTGAACTGGGTGGTGGACCCGTTGGCGACCATCGCGAGCGCGAAGATCTCTCCGGCATCACCGGTCGTGAAGAACCCCAAGCTGGGCCCGGAACAGTCGGCCGTGCCGAAGAGCTCGATGAGCGAGAGCGGGGGCGCGGTCCCGATGATCGCCGGGTCCACGTTGTCCGCCGGGGAGGCTGGGACCGTGCCCGTGAGCGTCGCCGGGCCCGGCGGGATGTCGTCGTGCTCGTAGGTGAGCGTGAAGCGCGCGCAGTTGCTCGTGCGCACGCCCCCGAAGGCCGTCTGGTTCGCCGAGATGGTCGTCACGGCGTTGCGCGGCACGGTGAGCGTGGCGCTCCACGCGCCCGCCTCGACGAAGGCCGTCGCGGCCACGGCACCGGTGCAATCGGCGCTCAGGAAGAGGCTGACGGTGGCCTCCTCGAGGCCGAGCCCGCTCACTTCCGGCATGCGATCGGTCGAGGGCGACATCGGGTCCGTGCCCGAGAGCGTGGGCGGCAGCACGCCGAGACCCGCATCGTCCCGGGGCCGCATGTCGACGCCTCCGTCCACGGGCGGGTCCATGTCGGGGTCCATGCCTCCGTCGTCGCGCCCCAGGTCCGGGTCCGCCGTGCCCATGTCGCCGCCGTCGCCGGCATCGGGTCCGCGCATGTCGTCGCGTCCCATGTCCGCGACGACCATGTCCGTACGGCCACCGAGATCGAGGCCGCCGCCGCCGGAGTCATCGCCGCAGGCGACGAGCAGGACCAACACCGCGCTGCACACACGCATGGCGCGATCATGGCAGAGCCCGCCGGCCCGGGCGAGAAGCCGCCCGCCGCGCGTCAGAGAAGCAACGACGAGGGGCTCTCGATGAGCCGCTGGAACACCTGGAGCCATTGGGCGCCGATGGCGCCGTCGATGACCCGGTGGTCACAGCTCATGGTCACCTTCATGCGCTTGCCGGGGACGACCTCCCCATCCTTCACGACGGGCACGTCGCGGAGGCCACCCACGGCCAGGATGGCGCCCTCCGGCGGGTTGATGACCGCCCCGAACTCCTCGATGCCGAACATGCCGAGGTTCGAGACGGAGAAGGTGCCGCCCTGGAACTCCTCGGGCTGGAGCTTGCGGTCCTTCGCCTTGCCGGCGAGCACCTTCATCTCGTTCGAGATGGCGAGGAGCCCCTTGTGGTCGGCGTCGCGGATGACCGGCGTGATCAGCCCGTCCGGGATGGCCACGGCGACGGAGATGTCGACCACCTCGTGCCAGTGGATGTGACCGTCCTGCCAGCTCGCGTTGGCCTGCGGGAAGCGCCGGAGCGCGACGGCCGCGGCCTTGATGACGATGTCGTTGAAGCTGATCTTCTCGCCCTTCGAGGCATCGAGGACCGCGTTCAGCTCCTTGCGGAGGGCGACCATGGGCGCCGCGTCGACGTCGATGGTCAGGTAGAAATGCGGGACCTCCTGCTTCGCCTGCGTGAGCCGGCGGGCGACGACCTTGCGGGTCGCGTTCGCCTTCTCGACGCGCGGCGGGAGCCGGACGAGGGCGCCGGGCGGGAAGGCCCCGGCGGGCGCCGCGGCGGCCGCGGCGGGGGCCGGCGTCGCCTGAACGCCTTCGAGGTCGCGCTTGACGATGCGGCCGCGGGGACCGCTGCCGCCGCTGCGGCTGAGGTCGAGGCCCCGCGCGCGCGCGAGGCGGCGGCCGCGCGGCGAGGCGAAGACGCGGCCGTCCGCGCGGGG
>JBCDGX010000593.1:0-4239 GCA_038750805.1 Myxococcota bacterium | reverse complement strand
TCTCGATGCTCGGGTCGACCTGGATGCGCGGGATTTGAAGCCCGAGGGCCACGCTGCTGGTGAGCAGGACGCCGAGCACGAGGGCCCGCCGCGTCGTCACCACCTTCGCCAGCGTCTCCAGCAAACTGCGCGTACCTTCCGGGACCGGGAGCGCCCCCGGCCCTTCACGACGGGCGTCGCGCGGCGGGACGCGGCCCCCGGTGTCGGGGTCCGATCCGGGCTGTGTCTAGCCGCCGGCCGGGGGGGCGAGCAAGCGGTCGCACCTTCGAATCGGACCGACACTGATACGTGTTTCACCATGCTCCGAGGGCGCGCGGGTGACGGCCCCGCGCTCTCTCTTGACCGAAGCCCGGGCCGGTGCGACCAAGGCGCGTCGGACGCGGTCCGGCCGGAGGAGGTCCCGGTGGTTCGAACGGAGGGAAGGACGGCGCTGCGCCAGCAGCTCGAGGCGCTGGCCGATAACCTTCACTGGGTGTGGGCGTGGCGCGTCCCGGCGATCTTCCGGACCCTCGATGCCGAGGGTTGGGAGCTCAGCGGCCACGATCCCCACGCCGTGCTGCGCTCCCTCGACGACGCGGCCCTCGAGCAGAAGGTCGGTCGGGCCAGCCTGCGCTCGGACATCGAGGCCGCCGTGCGCGAGCGCGACGCCTACCTCGGCACCCAGGACACCTGGGGCACGGCCTACGCGGGCCTCCTTCACCGCTCGCCGGTGGCCTATTTCTCCGCCGAGTTCGGCCTGCACGAGTCCCTGGCCATCTACTCGGGCGGCCTCGGCGTGCTGAGCGGCGACCACCTGAAGAGCGCCTCGGACCTCGGCCTCGGCCTCGTCGGCGTGGGCCTCCTCTACCGGGACGGCTACTTCAAGCAGACCCTGGACGCGACGGGCCGGCAGAAGGACACCTACCAGCACCTCGTGCCGGCGTCCCGAGGCCTCCAGCCGGCCAAGGCCCCCTCGGGGGAGCCCGTTCGGGTCACCGTCGAGACGGCCCACGGCGCCATCCACGCCCAGGTCTGGGAGGTGCGCGTCGGCCGCGTGAAGCTCTACCTCCTCGATACGGACGTCGAGCCGAACGACGACGCCGACCGGAGCCTCACCTGGCGGCTCTACGGCGGCGACCGGCGGACGCGCATCCGGCAGGAGCTCGTGCTCGGCGTCGGAGGCCATCGCGCGCTCCGGGCCCTCGGATACGAGCCCTCGGTGCTGCATCTGAACGAGGGCCATAGCGCCTTCGCCGCCCTCGAGGCGACGGCCGTGCGCATGGAGCGGCAGGGCCTCTCCTTCGAGGAGGCGGCCTTCGAGACCGCCGCGCAATGCGTGTTCACGACGCACACGCCCGTGCCCGCGGGCCACGATCGCTTCGACCCGGGGCTCGCCCTCGAGCACCTCGCGCCGCTCCGCGACCGGCTCCACCTCGACGATCGCGGCTTCCTCGGCCTCGGCCGGCATCACCCCGGCGACGAGCACGAGGAGCTGAACATGACGGTGCTCGCGCTCCGCATGTCGCATCGCGTGAACGGCGTCTCCTACCTCCACGGGCGGACGAGCCGGGCGATGTTCCGGCACCTCTACCCCGAGCGGCGCTCGCACGAGGTGCCCATCGGGCACGTCACGAACGGCGTGCACGTGCCGACGTGGATGGCGCCCCGCATGCGGCGCTTCTTGAACGAGCGCCTCGCGCCGGACTGGTTCAAGCGCCTCGGGCATCGGGAGACGTGGATCCCCGTCGGGAGGATCCCGGACGAGGACCTCTGGAAGATCCGTGGCGCCCTGAAGCGCTCGCTCGTGCGCGTGGCCCGCTCCCGGGCGGCCTCCGAGGCGTCGCAGCGCGGCGAGCCCTCGGAGATCGTGGAGGCGCTTCGCGGCGCCCTCGACGAGGACATCCTCACCATCGGCTTCGCCCGACGCTTCGCGACCTACAAGCGCGCGGCCCTCGTCTTCGAGGACCTCGAGTGGCTGGCGGCGCGGGTGAACGACCCCGAGCGGCCGGTGCGCTTCGTCTTCGCCGGCAAGGCGCACCCGGCGGACGTGCATGGGCAGGCGCTCGTGCAGCGGGTCTTCGAGGTGAGCCGGGACCCGCGCTTCCTCGGGAAGGTGATCTTCCTCGAGAACTACGACATGGCCGTGGGCCGGCTGATGACCCAGGGCGTCGACGTGTGGCTGAACAACCCGCGGCGGCCCATGGAGGCCTCGGGCACGAGCGGCCAGAAGGTCGTCCTCAACGGCGGGCTGAACTGTTCGGTCCTCGATGGCTGGTGGGCCGAGGGCTACGACGGCCTGAACGGCTTCGCCATCGGCACGGGGGAGGTCCATCGGGACCCGAACCTCCAGGACGCGCGGGACGCCGAGGCGCTCCGGGCCGTGGTCGAGAACGAAGTGATTCCGAGCTACTACACCCGGGACGGCTACGGGCTGCCGCGGGACTGGATGCAGAAGATCAAGCGGTCGATGACGACGCTGGCCTGGCGCTTCAACACCGACCGCATGCTCATGGACTACGCCCAGAAGTTCTATCTGCCGGCGGCCGGGGTGTACCTGGCCGAGGCCCGGGACCACTGAGGGTCGCGCTGCCTTGACCGCCGTGGCCCCGCGAGCTAAGCCACGCGGCCCGCGGCGGAGGGAATCCGTCCGGCAACGTTGAACTTCCCGACGTCATCGAGACGTCGAACTCGGGACCTCGAATCGATGGCCAACCACGCCTCCGCCAAGAAGCGCATCCGCCAGACGGCTAAGCGCACGCTTCGGAACAAGCACATCCGCACGACCGTCCGGACGTACGTGAAGCGCGTGCGTCAGGCCATCGAGGCCGGCGACCAGGCGGCCGCGCAGGAGACCCTGAAGGTCGCCACTCGCGGCATCGACATGGCCGTGAGCAAGGGCGTGTACCACCGGAAGACCGGTAGCCGGTACATCAGCCGCCTCGCGCACCAGGTCGCCACGCTCGGCGAGTGAGGCGGGCCCGCGCTCAGCGGGACCCCTCGAACAAGACGTCGAGGAGCTGGTCGGCCAAGGCCGGCCCAAATGCCGGGACGTGCCGGGAGCCCTCGAGGCGCCACAGGACGACCGACACGCCCTCCGCGCACCCCGGGAAGCTCGCGGGCCGTGTCTCCGGCCCCGGGACGTTCGCGTCGAGATCGAGCCTCGGGCCGACGCGCGGCGTCGCGGCGCAGCCACCCCGCAGGGCCCAGCGGAGCGCGCTCTCCTCCGCGCCCGGATGCGCGTGGACGCGCGCGGAGCGCGCCACGGCGCGGAGATCCCCGCCGGCGTAGCGGACGATGGCGTCCTCGGTGCCGTGCACCTGGAGCACGCTCACGGGGCTCGCTGCGGGGCAGGCCTCTGGGTCGAGGGGCGCCACGCCGCCGATCGCCGCGATGCCCGCGAAGCGCTCGCCGGCGTCGCAGGCGAGGCGATGCGCCATGAAGGCCCCGTTCGACAAACCGACGACGTACACGCGCGCCCGGTCGAGGTTCACGTGCTGGGCGGCCTCCTCGACGAGGCCCGTCAGGTAGGCGACGTCGTCCACGCCGGACGCCGCGAAGTCGCAGCAGGCGTCCGTGGCGTTCCAGAAGGCGGGGCCAGCGCCGGCCTCGGGCGTCCCCGCAGGCGTGAGGAGGAAGAAACGCCGCGCGTCGACGCGCGGCGAGAGGCCGAGGGTGGCGTCATGCGCCTCGGGCGCGACCCCATAGCCGTGCAGGCTGAGCACGAGCGGGAGCGCCTCGCCCGCGTAGCCCGCGGGCACGACGAGTTCCACCGGTCGGTCGCCGCCGAGCACGATGCCCCCTCCGGCGCGTCCCGAGACCATGACCGCAGCGAGGGCTGCGACGCCGAGCGCCCCGGCCACGCCGATGCGAGCGCGCGGGCTCAGCGGGAGGCCTTCGCCGCGTCGAGGAGCTCGCGCAGGGTCCCGAGGAGCTCGTCGGCGGGGTAGGGCTTCGCGAGCACGCGGTCGAAGAGGCGGCCTCGATGGCCCTTCGGGTCGAGGGCGTCCACGTAACCGGTGCTCAGGATGAGCGGGGCGTCTGGGCGCGCCTCACGAATGGCCGCGCCCACCTCGAGGCCGCTCCGGTCGGGAAGCACGGCGTCGAGGATCGCGGCGTCGATGCGCGCCGAGGCCTCGGCGAAGAGCGCCATGGCCGACTCCGCGTCCGCGGCCTCGAGGACCTCGTAGCCGGCGCGGACGAGGATGCGCTTCAGCGTGCGGCGCACGGGCTCCTCGTCCTCGACGAGGAGGAGCGTCTCGT
>JBCDGX010000592.1:0-4241 GCA_038750805.1 Myxococcota bacterium | reverse complement strand
GCTTCGCCGTCTCCCAGCCTCAGCCCTTCGGCGAGGGCGCGACGGTGGTCACGCAGGAGAGCGAGGTACGCGCCCGCGTCGAGTCGCTGAACCTCGAGGGCTCGGAGGGCGCCGTGACCTCGATGTCCGCCTGGAGCGCGCCGGCGGTCCGGAGCGCCTGGAAGATGGCGATGAGGTCCCGGGGACCGGCGCCGAGGGCGTTCAGCGCCCGCACGACGTCCGCCAGGTTCGCCTGCGGCGGCACGTAGGCCACGGCGCCCTCCGAGCCCTCGAGGTTCAGCGACTCGACGCGGGCGCGTACCTCGCTCTCCTGCGTGACCACCGTCGCGCCCTCGCCGAAGGGCTGAGGCTGGGAGACGGCGAAGCGCTCCGAGACCTCGAGGGTGAGCCCGCCCTGGGCGATGGCGACCTCGCCGATCTGCACGCCCGTACCGAGCACGATGGTGCCCGTGCGCTCGTCGATGACGATGCGGCTTGGCTGATCGGGCCGGACGTCGAGCTGCTGGATCGCCGCGACGAGGCCCACGCGGTTCTCGGCGTAGGCCTCGGGCACCCGCACCTCGACGGTGCCGCTGTTCGTCGCGCGGGCCGTGTCCTCGCCGAGCTCGGCGTTGATGGCGGCGGCGATGCGCGTCGCGGTCACGAAGCTCGGCTGGTTCAGGCTGAGCGCGATGAGGTCGCCCTGGAGGCCGGTCATCGGGACGAGGCGCTCGACGATGGCCCCGTTCGGCACGCGGCCGACGGTGACGTGGTTCAGGCTCACGGAGCTGCCGTTGCCGCCCTGCGCCGAGAAGCCGCCGATGACGACGGGGCCCTGGGCCACGGCGTAGACCTCGCGATCGGCGCCGACGAGCGGCGTCTGGATGAGCGTCCCGCCGAGGAGACTCCGCGCGTCCCCCATGCTCGAGACGGTCACGTCGACGCGCGTCCCGGGGTTCGCGTCCGGGCCGAGGGTCGCGGTGACCATCACGGCGGCGACGTTCTTCGTCCGGATGAGCTGCGGGTCGAGGGTCATGCCCAGGCGCCGGAGCGAGGCCGCGATCGCCTGGATCGTGAAGCGCGCCTGCTGCGAGTCGCCGGTGCCGTTCAGGCCGACGACGAGGCCATAGGCCACGAGCTGGTTGTCCCGGATGCCCTGGATTTCGACGAGCTCGCGCACCCGAGACGCCTCGGCGCGGGGCGGGGCGAGGAGGCCTTGCGCGAGGAGTGAGAGGCCGAGGATCGAGAGGAGCGCGCGCATGGTCACCTCAGAAGGGCCGGACCCGGCTGATCAGCCGGCTCAGCCAGCCCTGGCGCTGGTTGTTGGAGAGGGAGCCGCGCCCGGTGAACTCGATCTGCGCGTCCGCGATCAGGCTCGAGCGGATCGAGTTGTCCTGCTCGATGTCCTGCTCGCGGATGACGCCGGAGACGTAGACGTGGAGCTCCTCGTCGTTGATGAGGATCACCTTCGTACCCTCGATGAAGAAGTCGCCGTTCGGGAGGAGCTGCTTCACGCGCACGGAGATGGTCCCGTTCACGTTGCTGCCGCGCTCCGTCGTGCCGTCGCCGTCGAAGTTGTAGTCGCTCATCACCTGGAGCAGGGCCGAGGGGTCGACGCCGGGGGCCGCCGTGGTGAGCGCCGAGAGGAAGCCGAGGGCGCCGCCGAGCTGGAAGTCGTGTTGGGCCTCGCGCTCCATGCTCGTCGAGGCCTCGCCGCTGGCGGCCACGGACTCGTCGATGCGGATGGTGACCAGATCGCCGATGCCGCTCGCGCGGAAGTCGCGGAAGAGCCCGCGGTTTCCCTGGGTCCAGAGCGAGCCGCTGCTCACGGGGACCGGCGCGGCCTCGTACTCGCCGGGCTGGTAGTCGCGCGTGCGCGGCGAGTGGGGCTGGATGTGCCGGGGGCCGCAGGCCGTGGCGAGCAGCGCGAGGAGGACGAGGCGGTTCATTGGACGAGCTCCACGGTGTCGGCGTCGACGATGCGGCCGAGGAGGGCGACGCCGGTCGCGGCGTTCTGGAGGCGGATGACGTCGCCGATGCGGCCGGCCTGGCGCGCCACGGCGGGGGCGGTGGCCCGAATGCGTCCGACGGTGACGATGGCCCGCACGCGGCGGCCGGCCTCGATCACCGGCGGCGGGCAGCGAAGGCGTGCGCGGGCGGCGAGGCGGCGCTCGATGCCGCCCGCGCTCACGAAGACGAAGCCGCTGGCGCTCGTGCCCGTGAGCGTCGGCCGGCGCATCTCGGCGCGCACGGAGACCTCGCCCGGGGGAAGGTCGGCGCGGCCGGCGATGCGGAGCTCGTCCACCGCGCAGGGCGCGAGGCTCCGGGCGACGACGGGCTGCGCGAGCTCGGCGAGGGCGCTCGGCTCGAGGCGGCGCGAGGCCCGCTCGACGGTGGTGCGCGCGGGGATGGCGAGGCCCCGCGGGCTCACGCCGGCGGCCTCGAGGGAGGCGAGCACCTGGCGTCGCGTCACGACCCGGCTGCGTCCGAGCGCGGGGGCCGGGGCGACGGGCACGTCGCCGAGCTCGCTCCCGGCCAGCGCCGGGACGATCTCGGCGAGGACGATCGCGTCGGCGCCGGAGTTCGCACCCGGCGATGGGACCTGAGCAAGTCCCACCGCCGGGTCCGAGAGAGAAACCACCATGAGGAGCGTTCCGAAGAAGCCCCTCACGCTCGAAGGCCTGTGCAGGGCGGGTGCCAGGCGCTCCGGCACGCGGCGCGAAGGGAATTCGCGACGGCGAACGCGGCACGCCGTCAGGGCGTCGGCGCGGGTGTCAGACATCGGTCGCTCCTCCATCGGTGCCAGCGCCCAGGTCCGCCGGAGCCAAGCCGCCGTCCAGGTCCATGCCCATATCCGGGTCCATGCCGGCGTCCGGGTCCGTGCCGCCGTCCGGGTCCATGCCCAGGTCGCCCAGGTCGCCCAGGTCGCCCAGGTCGCCCAGGTCGCCCAGGTCGCCGAGGTCGCCCAGGTCGCCCAGGTCGCCCAGGTCGCCGAGGTCGCCGAGGTCGCCGAGGTCGCCGAGGTCGCCCATGTCCATGCCGGCGTCGCCCGCTTCCGCGTCGAGCGTCCCGTCGGTGACGCCCAGGTCCGTCAGCGGCGCCCCGCAGACCCCGGCCATGCAGACCAGCCCGCTCGCGCAATCGGACTGCCGGATGCACGTGTCGGTGCACCCCACCAGCAGGAGCGCCAGGCAGAGCGCGCGCGTCACGGCAGCACTCCGAGCTCCACGCCGACGGTGGCGTTGAGCATGACCACCGCGCCCCCGTCGGGCAGGTCCGTCCCGAAGAAATAGAGCGTCGACATCACGTCGAAGACGATCCCGAAGCCCGTCCCGACGTCGATGCGCGCGCCGGCCCCGACCTCGGCGCCGACGAGCGTGTAGGGCACGAAGAAGAAGGGCATGCCCGCGAAGACGTGGACCTCGCGCGTCCCGATGGGGCGCCGATAGAAGGCCCGCGGCACGACGGCCCCGCCGACGCGACCCTGGCCCACCTCGAGGCGCAGCACGCCGCCGAGGGCGAGGGTCGGCTCCTCGCTCGACCAGGTACGCACGCTGGCGTCGATGAAGGTCGGCGTCGGCTTCAGCACGAGGTCGGCGTTGCCGCCCTGCCCGAAGCTCAGACCACCCCCGAGCTGGAGACCGGCCTGCGTGTGGCGCTGCTGCGCCTCGGCCGGAGCGCTGGCGCCGAGCGCGACGAGGACGAAGGCGATGGCGAGGGCGCGGCTCATGGCGCGGACCACCCGATGGCCGGGCGCGCGGGATTCACGGCGTCGCCATCGCTCGGGAGCATCACGCGCACCTCCACCGAGTCGCGCTCGGCGTGGAGGCGGGCGGTCGCCTGGGCCCGGTCGCCGGCCTGGCAGGCGGCCGAGAGCGCCAGCGTGTCGTCGGGCGAGTCGACGTCGACGGCCTGCCGCAGGCGGTAGGTGTTCGTCCCGCGGTCGCGGTCCCGGCGAAGCTCCGCGCGTCCTCGGCTGGCGTTCATGGCGGCGCCGAGCCAGCGAAGCGCCTCCTCCGCCTGCCGCGGATCGACGCGCGTGTTCGGCGACGTCCGGGCCGTCGGGTCGTGGTGCCCATAGCGGTGCGTCGCCGGGCCCCGGAGCACGCCCGCGAGGCGCCCCACCTCCGCGCGCAGGCCGCGCGTGGCCGCGGCCCGCGGCATCGGGAGGGCCGCCGCCCTCAGCTTGCCCGGCCGGGGCGTGCGCGGCGCGATCGGGTGCCGCCCGTCGTTCGACCGCACGTGCGGCGCGGCCGGGTTCG
>JBCDGX010000591.1:0-4243 GCA_038750805.1 Myxococcota bacterium | reverse complement strand
CCTCTGCCGGGAGATCGTCGATCACCGCATGGCCATCCGCCCGACCTGCGCGGGACGCACGGTCGTCTCGGACATCGAGCCCATGGCCCGCGTGTCTCAGGAGGCGGGCATCGCCGTCGAGGTGATGACCTTCATCGGCTCGTCGCCGATTCGTCAGCTCGCGGAGAACTGGTCGGCGGACCTGATCCGCGAGCGGGCCACGGACGCCATCGACTTCGCCGTAAAGGAGGGGCTCCCGGTCACCTTCGTCACGGAGGACACGACGCGCTCGAGCCCGGCGCTCCTCGCGGACCTCTTCCGCGCGGCCATCGACCACGGCGCCACGCGCCTCTGCCTCTGCGACACGGTGGGGCACGCCACGCCCGACGGGGTGAAGAACCTCCTCGCCTTCACGCGGCACGTCATCGAGGGGGCCGGGGCCGACGTGCAGATCGATTGGCACGGGCACAACGACCGGGGCCTCGCGCTGGCGAACTCGATCTTCGCGCTCGAGCACGGCGCGGACCGGGTGCACGGCTGCATCCTCGGCATCGGGGAGCGCGTCGGGAACGCGGCCCTCGACCAGATCCTCATCAACCTGAAGCTCCTCGGTGAGCTCGAGGGGCGGGACCTCTCGAAGCTCTCGGCGCTCGTCACGCGCGTCGCCGCGGCGACGCGCTTCCCCTGCGCGATCAACTACCCGGCCTTCGGGGCGGATGCCTTCCGGACGGCGACGGGCGTGCACGCGGCGGCGATCATCAAGGCCGAAGCGAAGGGCGATCGCTTCCTCGCGGACCGGGTCTACTCGGGCGTGCCGGCGAGCATGTTCGGGCGCGACCAGGAGATCTGCATCGGGCCCATGAGCGGCGCGAGCAACGTGAGCTACTGGCTCCGGAAGCGTGGCCACGAGGCGGCGCCGGGCCTCGTCGAGGCCATCCTCGGGGCCGCGAAGAACTCGGACCACAACCTGAGCGACGAAGAGGTCCGGGCGCTCATCGATCGCCACGGCCGCCAGCGCGCCGAGGCCTGAGCACGCGGCCTCATCCGGGCCGCGCGAGGTCCGGGCGCGGCAGATCCGGGCAGGGCTTGGTGATCTCGTCGTCGCGGCGCGCCTCGGGGTGATCCGTCGGCGGCCGCCCGACGACCGTGGGTGGCTCCTCGAGGAACGCCAGCGCCGCGTCGACGGTGGGGTCGTGAAGGGTTCGCTTCGCCGCCACGGGCGCATCCTCCACGAGGGGCGCCACGGAGACGATGGTCAGCGGGGGATCGAGGGGCGGGACCATGCGGGCGCCGGGCTCGGCGAGCGGTGAGAGACGCGCCATGAGGCCGGCTGGCTCGTCCCCGGTCCCGCGCTCGCTGGAGGGCGCTCCTTCGCTTCCGGGCTCGCCCTTCGCGTCCTCGTCCGGCTGCCCCTCGTCCCATCGGCGCGGCCGCCGCGCGTAGTACACCGTGCCCTCCTGGCCCTCCCAGGCCGGAAGGGGAAGCGTCGGTACGTGCCCGCAGGCCACGTGCGGCGGGAGCTTCAGCTCGAGGACCAGGCCATGGACGAGGCGCGAGAAGGTCTCCGTCTCGATGGCGATGATCGCCTCGGCCAGCCGGCGGCGCCGCCAGAGCGTCGCGACCTCGTTCGCGATGGTCCCGCAGACCGGGCATCGCCCGGCCTCCTGGAGGAGCGGATGCGCATGCAGGTCGGGCTCGATGCTCGCGAGAAAGCGCAGGGTGGCGCGCGTGACGTCCTCGAGGTCGTCATGCGCGTTGGGGGGCTCGTTGGCGTCCGTGGGGGTCATGGCGGCGTTCTCTTCGGGCGGCCGGCGGCCCGGTTGCCTCGCGGGGGGTTTCGAGGCGTCCCCGGCGCGCCGTACTCGAAGGGAGCGATGAGCGAAGCGCCCGAGCCCCGGCATCCGGTCCAGGTCCAGCTCCCGGTGGCGCCCGCCGTCCCCCGCGACGTCGGAAAGGGCGTGGTCCGGCTCAGCGCCCGGGCCCTCGAACGCCTCGGGCTACGCGGGGGTGAGGTGGTCGGGCTCCGGGGGAAGCGGACCACCGCCGCGGTGGCGCTTCCGCCGCGCAGCGAGGACGAGGGCCTCGAGATCGTCCGCTGCGACGGCCTCGAGCGCCACAACGCGAGCGTGAGCGTCCGCGAGCTCCTCACGATCTCCGCCGCGACGCCCCAGGTCGCGCGCCGCGTCGTCCTCGGCCCCTCCCAGCCGAACGCTCGTTTGACGGGCAGCGGCGAGGGCCTCCGGCGGACGCTCCGCGGGAGGCCGCTCGTGCCCGGGAACGTCATCAGCACCTCGGTCTTCCGCGGCGGCGAGCGCCCCCCGAGCCTCCCGCCGGAGGTCTTCGAGGTGCTCATGCGCCAGCGCACCTACGGGCTTCAGGAGATCCGTCTGAACGTTCAGCAGACGACGCCCGGCGGCATCGTCGTGGTCACCGAGGACACGGAGGTCGTCCTCGAGCCCGAGTACCGGGAGCCCGAGGAGGCCGAGCGCCGCCTCGACGTGACCTACGAGGACGTCGGGGGCATCCGCGAAGTCCTCGATCAGATCCGCGAGATGATCGAGCTCCCGCTACGGCACCCGGAGCTCTTCCAGCGCCTCGGCATCGACCCGCCGAAGGGCGTGCTCCTCCACGGCCCGCCGGGCACGGGGAAGACGCTCCTCGCGCGGGCCGTGGCCGCCGAGGCCGACGCCAGCTTCTTCCTGGTCAACGGGCCCGAGATCGTCGGCAAGCACTTCGGGGAGTCGGAGCAGCGGCTCCGGCAGATCTTCGAGGACGCCCGCAAGGAGGCTCCGAGCATCGTCTTCTTCGACGAGATCGACTCCATCGCGCCGAAACGGGACGAGGCGACGAGCGAGGGCGAGCGGCGCCTCGTCGCCCAGCTCCTCACGCTCATGGACGGGCTCGAGCCGCGGCAGAACGTCGTCGTCATCGGCGCGACGAACCGCAAGGACGCCCTCGACGAGGCGCTCCGGCGGCCCGGACGCTTCGACCGGGAGCTCACCGTCGGCGTCCCCACCGTCGCCGGGCGTCGGGAGATCCTGCAGATCCACACGCGGGGCATGCCGCTCGCCGAAGACGTGGATCTCGACGGGCTGGCCCGGGTCACGCACGGCTTCGTGGGCGCCGACCTCGGGGCGCTGGCGCGGGAGGCGGCGCTCGAGACGCTGCGGCGGCAGCTCGCACACGTCGACGGCCGGGGCGAGCTCCCGCCCGAGCTGATGGAGGCGCTCGTCGTGCGCCACGACGACTTCGAGCGCGCCCTCGGCCGGATCCAGCCGACGGCACTCCGCGAAATCACCATCGAGACGCCGCGCGTCCAATGGGACGACGTGGGCGGCCTCCACGACGCCAAGCAATCGCTCCGCGAGGGCGTCGAGCTGCCCCTCCGGCGGCCCGAGGCCTTCCGACGGCTCGGCATTCGGCCCGCCCGGGGCTTCTTGCTCTACGGCCCCCCGGGCACGGGGAAGACGCTCCTCGCCAAGGCCGTCGCCACGGAGAGCGAGGCCAACTTCCTCAGCGTCCGCTCGAGCGACCTCCTCAGCAAATGGTACGGCGAATCCGAACGCCAGATCGCGCGACTCTTCGCGCGGGCGCGGCAGGTCGCGCCCTCGGTGGTCTTCATCGACGAGGTGGATTCGCTCGCGCCGCGCCGCGGGGGCGGGCTCGCGGAGCCGGCCGTGACCGAGCGCGTCGTGAACGCGCTCCTCGCGGAGCTCGATGGCCTGGAGGAACGGCCCGGGGTGGTCGTGCTCGCCGCGACGAACCAGCCGACGCTCCTCGATCCGGCGCTGCTCCGGCCCGGTCGCTTCGACGAGCTCGTGTACGTCGGCGTGCCCGACGAGGCCGGGCGCCGGCGCATCCTCGGGATCCATACGGCGGCGATGCCCCTTGCGCCGGACGTCGACCTCGACGCGCTCGCGGCGCGCACGCGGCGCTACAGCGGCGCGGACCTCGAGGACCTCGTGCGCCGGGCCGGGCTGCTCACCCTGCGCGCCGCCGGGGAGGCCGTGCCGCGCGACGTGAGCATGGGCGCCTTCGAAGACGCGCTCGCGGCGGCGGGGCCCTCGGTCACCGAGGCGATGGAAAAGGCCTACGCGGCGATGGCGGAGGAGCTCCGGCAAGAGCCCCCCCGCCGCCGCATCGGCTTCGCGGACTGAAGGCGTCCGCGGGGCGGCTCACTCCGCGATGATGAGGAACTCGACGCGCCGGTTGCGCTCGTGGCACTCGTCCGTGTCCTCCTCGCAGACGGGCTCGGTCTCGCCGG
>JBCDGX010000590.1:0-4251 GCA_038750805.1 Myxococcota bacterium | reverse complement strand
GCCACGCCGGGCGGCACGATCACCCGAAGCGTGTCGGTGCTCGCCGATTGCACGACGACGGTCCGCCCGCCGAGCGTGACCCGGTTCTCCGACGAGCGCGGCGAAAAGCCCGTCCCGCGCAGCGTGACGACGCTTCCTGCGGGGGCGCTCGCGGGGCTCACGGACGTGATGCTCGGCGCCGCCGCGGCCTGCGTGACGCGGAAGCTCGGGCCGGCGTAGACGCCCGTGGGCGCTTCGATGACCAGCGTGCCGCTCGTCGCCCCCTCGGGGACGCGGAGGGTCCAGCGGTTCGGGCTTCGGCGAAGCACCGGGCAGACCACGCCGCCAAGGACGAAGCGGGATTGGTTGTCGAGGCGCCGGCCGACCACGTCGAAGGTGCTCCCGGGCGGCCCCGAGGTCGGCTCGAGGCGCTCGATGACCGGGCGCGACTGCGCCTCCGTCGTGGCAGACGCCGTCAGGAGAAGCGCGACCGTCGCCGCACCGAGAAATACCGCTCGCTTCATGCTCACCACCGCGTCGCGGAGCCTCGCCCGTCCCTTCCACGAAGGTCAACGCGCGCCCCGGTCCCGGCAGGGACGGGCGTGAGGACCGCCGCATTCACGGCCCGGGCGTTCTCCCGCCGGCTCAGTAGGACTTCGGGAGCGCGTCGAGGTCGACGTGGTCGAGGGCGTAGCGGATGAGCGCGCTCCGGCTCATCTTCCGGTGCCCGTTCTCCTTCAGGGCCGCGACCTTCTCGTCGAGGCGCGCGAGGTCCTCCTTGTAGAGGGAGATGCAGATCACCTGATAGTGCGCCGGGCGCTTGGCGGCGCGGGGCCGACGCTTGCGGGGCGCGGCCTTGGGGCGCTCGACCTCGGCCACGGGGGCCGGCGCGCGCGGGGCCTCCATCGGCTCGGGCTCGGGCTCGAGGCGCGCCTGCACCGGGCGGATGCGCGCCGGTGAGTAGAAGCGGTCCCGGAGCACCTCCCGCACCTCGTCGGTCTCGAAGAGGGCGTCGAGCTCGGCCGCCTTCCCGCGGGCTTCCGCGCCGCTCACGCCACCGCCTCCAGGCCGCGGGCCGGAAGGAAGCGCTCGACGAGCGCGCGATAGTCCTCGGCGCCGTGCGAGTCCGGCGCGTGCTCGAAGATCGTCTTCTTGTGCTGGGGCGCCTCGCGGAGCCGCGTATTGACGCGGATGGGCGCGAGGCAGCGCCGGACGAAATGCCGCTCGAGTGCCTCCTTCGCCTCCCGCGCGATGTTCACCCGTGCGTCGTAGAAGGTGGGCAGCACGCCGACGAGCTCGACGTCGTGACGCAGGAGCCGGCGCACCTCCTTCAGCGTCCGGAGCACCTGCTTCACCCCCACGAGCGAGAGGTAATCGCAGCCGACGGGCACCAGCACGCCGTCCGCGAAGACGAGGGCGTTCTGGTTCATGAGCGAGAGCGCCGGCGCGCAATCGAGGATCACGACGTCATAGCCCCGGACGCCCTCCCCGAGGCGCTCGCGCAGGATGCGCCCGCGGTTCGGCTGGCCGGCGAGGTAGAGCTCGGCGGCGGCGAGGGAGGCATCGCTGGTGATCACGTCGAGGCCCGGCCGCACGGGCACGGCGCACTCCCGGGCCGGGAGCCCGTTCACGAGCACGTGGTAGAGCGAGCGTTCGCCGCGGATGCCGAGGCTCGCCCCGACGTTCCCCTGCCCGTCCGCGTCCACCAGCAGCACCCTCTGCCCGGCCTCCGCGAGGCCCGCCGCGAGGTTCACGCTGGTCGTCGTCTTCCCCGTGCCGCCCTTGTGGTTGAAGACGGCGATGCGTCGCCGCGCGCCCGTGGGCCGCTCCGCCCGGGGCCGGAGCGCCTGGGTTCGATGCGCCATCGAGCAGAAGTAGCGCGTGCCGCCATCGCTCGAGGCCACCTGCCAGGGGTGCGTGACCGTCACGGCGGTGCCGCAGACGGCGCAGGGGCCGCCCGCGCCGACGAGGCGTCGCTGGCAGCTCGGCGAGCAGACGTAGACGAAGCTCCCACCCTCGTCCCGCACCTGGTAGCGGAAGCGGACCCTGAAGTCCGCGCCGCAGACGTCACAGGTGGAGGTCGGCGTCGCCCCGCCGGCCGGTTCGGAATGCATGTTCGGGCCTTTCCAGGATGCCCGGTCGCCCCCGGGCCTTCCTGAAACGCTTCTGCATGCGCTTATCGAAGCGGGTCAAAAAAGCGGCAGAGGCCGCCGCACCCGCGACGGGCCCTCAGGGCGTGAAGATCGTGTGGATCGCGACGGGGCCCGAGGGGTGCTCGACGACCACGGTGCCTGCGGCGGTCGAGAAGTAGACCGTGTCGCTCTCCCCTCGGTAGGCGAGGGGCACGAGGTTCGCGATGGTGTCCGCCGGCGCCACGACGGCGAGGGTCGCGAGCGAGACGTTCGTGCGCGAGGTCGCTTCGAGGAGCAGCGCCTCGTCGAGCACCTGCCAGGTCCCCGCGTGCGCGCCGTCGCCGTCGGTCACGGCGACCACGCCGCCGCGATTGACGAAGGTCCTGAGCGCCGTGCGAAGGTCCACGCCGAGCATCTGGAGCTCGAGATCGGTCGCCCGCGTCTGCGAGTAGAGGAGGAACACGTCCGACGCGACCAGGAGCGCCGGGATGTCCGCCGCGGTCGCGGCGACGGTCTTCGTCCACATGCGGCCGCGCTCCATGGCGACCTGGTCGATGGCCGCGTCGGCGCCGCGGACCACCGCGCCGGCGGCGTCGCCCTCGTAGGCGAGCACCTCCACGGTGGCGCCCGCGGGGATGAAGACCGTGTTGCCGAGGAGCCGGTTCATGCCGATACGGCTCGTGCGGTAGCTATGACCGATGAGCACGACGTGACCGGGCGTGGTCGCCGTGCACGCGCCCATGGAGCAGAGGCCGCTGGCGCAGCGTACGGCGCAGCCCCCGCAGTTGTCGGGGTCGTTCGAGGTGTCGACGCAGAGGCCGCCGCAGAGCGTGGTCGGTTCGGCGCAGACCGCGCGACAGCTGCCGAGGGAGCAGACGAGGCCGCCGGTGCACTCGATGCCGCAGCCGCCGCAGTTGAGCGGGTCGACGTCGACGTTGGTGCAGGTGACGCCGCCGCAGCAGGTCTCCCCGACGTCGCACATGCAGCCCATGCCCATGTCGGGGTCGCCCATGTCCGGGTCGCCGCCATCCGGGTCGCCGCCGTCGGGAACGCCGCCGTCCGGAACGCCGCCGTCCGGAACGCCGCCATCGGGAACGCCGCCATCCGGGTCGCCGCCATCCGGGTCGCCGCCGTCGGGAACGCCGCCGTCGGGAACGCCGCCGTCCGGGTCACCGCCGTCGGGGTCACCGCCGTCGGGAACGCCGCCGTCCGGGTCACCGCCGTCGAGGCCGAGATCCGGCAGATCCGCGTCGAGACCGAAGTCGATGGGCATGCCGCCGTCGCCGAGGCAGCGCCCGGAGACGCAATGCCCGCCGAAGCCGCAGCTGAAGCCGCAGCCGCCGCAGTTGTCGTCGTCCGAGGTCAGGTCGACGCAGGCGCCGCTGCACTCGTCGAAGCCCTGGGCGCACTCGGCGCCGACGATGGGCGAGGCGCAGCCGGCGAGTCCCAGCGAAGCGAGGGCCAGCGCGAAGGCGAAGCGGGTCATTCGTCGTCCTCCGGGAGCTCCGCGCCCTCGGGCGTGGCGTCCTCGGGCTCCATCCCATCCGCCGGGGCTTCCGCGGCCTCCTCGGGCTCCGTCCCGTCGTCCGGCGTCAGCTCGGCCTCCGGCTCCCCGTCCTGCGCGACGGGCTGGGTCCCCGGGTCCTCCGCGATCACCATGTCCGCGTCGACGGCCGCTGCCGCGCCGAGCGCGCTCGGCATGTCGATGACCTCGCGGGTCCCCGTCACGCTGCCGTCGGCGTTCCGCCGCGCCACGAGCACGAACTCGACGCGCCGGTTCCGCGCATGCGCCTCTTCGCTCCGCCGAAGGTCCCGCGGCCGCGAGCTTCCGAAGCCCACGGACTCGAGGAGGTCCTCCGGGAGCCCCGCGGCGACGAGCGCCCGCTCCACGTTCCGGGCCCGGCGCTCGCTGAGCTCCTGGTTGTAGGCCTGGTCGCCGCGCACGTCGGCGTGCCCCTCGATGCGCATCTTCATCCAGTCCGGGTGCTGCCGGACCAGCGCGACGATGGCGTCGACGATGGGCCGGGCCCGGCGCTTCACGCGGGCGCGCTGGAAGTCGAAGAGAACGGTCTCCTCGAGCACGATGCGGTCGTTCCGCATCTCGATGAGGCCCTCGTCCGGGCAGCCGTCCTCGTCCTCG
>JBCDGX010000589.1:0-4255 GCA_038750805.1 Myxococcota bacterium | reverse complement strand
GCACGTCCTCGCCCTGCACGTCGCCGACGATGAGCCCCGCGACGCGCAGGGAGCGCGCCCGAAGCGGCGCCGGGGGGTCGTCCCCCTGGGCTTCGATGCGTCCGCCGGGAGCGACGCGCACCTCTCCGGCCACGTCCAGGCCGCCGACGAGGCGCCCCTCGAGCTCGAGGTCGCCGCGGCCGTCCAGGCGCCCGCGGAGCTCCAGCCCGGCACCCAGCCGGCCGCGGGCTCCGGTGGAGGTCCGCTCGCGCTTCGCGGTCACGGCGCCGGACGCTAGCAGGCCGCGGATCGCCCCTCAACGGCGTCGCCGTGCCGCGCCGGGCCCGCGATGGTAGGCCCCCGGCGCATGTAACGGTCCGCGGACGCAGCCGTCGGGTCCGTGGACCGGTCCCCGATGGCGCAAGCGAACGACCCTTCTCCCCTCACCCTCGACGATCTCCTGGCGCCGCTGGTGCAGGCGGAGACCCCGCGGCACGCCTGGCAGATCGGCACGGAAGCCGAGAAGTTCGGCGTCTTCGTCGACGGAAGCCCCCTTCCCTACGAGGGCGTGCGGAGCGTGCAGACGGTGCTCGACGCCCTCGTCGCCCGGCACGGCTGGGAGGAGTACCGGGAGTACGAGGGCGGTGACGTCGTCGCCCTGAAGCGCGGCCGCGCCTCCATCACCCTCGAGCCCGGCGGCCAGCTCGAGCTCAGCGGTTCGCCGCTGGACACGATCCACCAGACCTGCGCCGAGTTCCGCGGCCACATGGCCGAGCTCCGCGCCGTGAGCGAGGAGCTCGAGGTCACCTGGCTGGGCCTCGGCTTTCACCCCTTCGCCCGCCAGGAAGACCTCCCCTGGGTCCCCAAGCTCCGCTACGGGATCATGCGCGAGTACCTGCCGACGAAGGGCCGCTACGCCCTCGACATGATGCGTCGCACCGCGACGGTGCAGGCGAACTTCGACTTCGAGAGCGAAGCCGATGCCATGGCGAAGCTCCGCGTGGGCGTGCGCCTCGGCCCCATCGTCACGGCCATGTTCGCCAACAGCCCCTGGGTCGAGGGCCGGGCGACGGGCGAGCGCACGCGGCGGAGCCGGGTCTGGACGAGCGTCGACCCGGATCGGACCGGGATCCTCCCCTTCCTCTGGGCCGACGACGCGGGCTACCGGGACTACGTGGAGTGGGCCCTCGACGCGCCCATGTTCATGGTGAAGCGCGGCGCGAAGGTCATCGCGAACACCGGCCAGACCTTCCGCGACTTCATGGCTCATGGCTACGAGGGCGCGACGGCGACCCTCGACGACTGGGAGTCGCACCTCAACACGCTCTTCCCGGAGACGCGGCTCAAGAAGACCATCGAGGTGCGCCAGGCGGACGGTCAGGGCACGGAGATGCTCTGCGCGCTCCCGGCGCTCTGGAAGGGGCTGCTCTACGACGATCGGGCCCTCGCCGCCGCGGACGCGATGAGCGCCGCCTTCGCCCCGGAGGAGCTCGAGGGGCTGCGCGTCGCCGTGGCCGAGAAGGGGCTCGGGGCCGAGCTCAGGGCGCGGCCGCTGCTCGACTGGGCCCTCGAGCTCCTCGAGCTCGCGGAGGCCGGCCTCGAGCGCCTCGGTCACCTGAACGGCCGGGGCGACGACGAGCGCATCCACCTCCGCCCCATCCGGGCGCTCCTCGAGCGAGGCCAGAGCCCTGCGGACGCCCTTCTCGAGCAGGTCGGCGCCGAGCGCCCGGCCGTCGCCGAAGTGATCGCCGTGAGCCGCATCAGCGCGACCACGTCCGCCGCCTGACGCCACTGGGGCCGATCGGCACGCGTCCTGGCGAAGAAGAGCAAGGGACCGTCCACCTCGGTCAAGACGGCCCGGGCCGGCGCTCTCTACGCTGGGGCATTCCTCGAAGGAGCGCGCCCATGAACGCCGAGAATCCGCCGGACATCCTCTGCCGCACCGCCGAGCTCGACTGGATCGAGTTTGGTGACGGCATCGCCTACAAGGTGCTGCGCACGAGCGCCGAGACGGGCACCTGGACCGTGCTCTTCCGGTGCGCCGCCGGCTCGGGCTTTCCCCCACACTTTCACCACGGAGCGGGTGAGTACCTGATGCTCCGGGGCGCCATGGAGTACCGCGCGGGGCGCGCCGTGGCCGGCGACTACGGCTACGAGCCGCTCGGCGTCTTCCACGAGTCGACCACCTTCGTGGAGGACACGGAGCTCCTCTTCACCAATCACGGGCCCGTGGCCTTCGTGAACCCCGACGGGTCCATCGCCCTGATGCTCGACTGGAGGTTCTTCGCCGATAAGCAGGCCGAAGCGGCCTCCGCCGCGTGACGTTGTCTGCTGGGGCGGCGCTCCGATAGCGTGCCTCATGGCCGTCGAACGCTTCACGACGGAGGGGGCCCAGCGCCCCTTCGACCGGTTCCGGGAGGTTGTCGGGGCGACGCACGGAGCCTGGGACATGCCCCGCCCCCGAAGCCCCACCTTTGCCGCCCGCGTGCGCCACCGGCGGCTCGGCCGCCTCGAGGTCATCGGCTGCCGCACGGACGCCTGCCGGGGTCGCCGCGGCGCGCGCGAGCTCGCCCGGGGGCCCGGCGAGCGCTTGGGGGCACTCTTCGTCCTCGAGGGCGAAGAGCGCCTCGGGCACGCCGGAGGCGAGGTCTTCGTGCGTCCCGGCCAGCTCGTACTCTGGGACGCCGCCCGACCGCTGAGCTTCGAGGTGCCGCGGCGGCTTCGAAAGCTGACCCTGATGCTCCCCGCGGAGGCCTTCGAACCGCGCTGGAGGACCGACGCCGTGGGCGTGCCCCAGGATGCCACCCGGGGCTGCGGAGCCCTCGTCCGCGCGCAGCTGGAGGCGTTGCTTTCCCTGCCCGGTGAGCTCGACGACGCCGCCGCGCGGGCGGCGAGCGAGAGCCTCCTCGGCCTGCTCCACGCCGCTCTGGGCCGCGGCCGCGCCGGCGGCTCCGGAGGCCTCGTGGCTCGCGCCGAGGCGCTCATCCGGTCCCGCCTCGACGATCCGAGCCTGAGCGTCGAAGGCGCCGCGGCGGCCCTCGGCATCTCGCGCCGGCAGCTGGACCGAGCCTTCGCGGCCAGCGGGCGGAGCACGGCGCGCTTCCTCTGGGGGGAGCGCCTCGAGGCCTGCCGGCGCGACCTGCGCGCGCAGCCCGGGGCGCGCGTTTCCGAGGTGGCCTTCCGCTGGGGCTTCAGCGACGCCGCCCACTTCAGCCGCGCCTTTCGCCGCGCCTATGGGGTGACACCGACGGCCTGGCGCGCCGCGCTCCGGCGCGCGCGACCGTGAGCGCGCGATCTCAGTCGCGCTCGACCGTGAGGCGGACCCAGGCGCGCTTGCCCGCCTTGATCACGTAGGGCCCGCCGACAGCGAGCTGCGCCTTCGGGTCCGTGACCTTCGCGCCGTCGACCTGGACGGCGCCCTGCTGCACGCGGCGACGGCCGTCCGAGGAGCTCTTCAGCACGCCCGCCTCGGCGAGGGCCTTCGGGAGCCAGATCCCTTCGCCGTCCACGCGGAGCGTCACCTCGGGCATGTCGTCCGGGACCTCGCGGCGCGCGAACTGGGCCTCCCAGCGCGCCTCGGCGGCTTCGGCGGCGGCCGCATCGTGAAAGCGCGCGACGATCTCCTTGGCGAGGGCCATCTTGGCCTTCTTCGGGTTCATCGAGCCGTCCGCGCAGGCCGCCTTCCGTGCCGCGATCTCCGCCTTCGGCTCGCGGCTGAGGAGCTCGTAGTAGCGCCACATGAGCGCGTCCGAGATGCTCATCAGCTTCCCGAGCTGCTCCGCCGGCGCCTCCGCCACGCCCACGTAGTTGTCGAGGGACTTGCTCATCTTGTCCCCGACGATCTTCCCGTTCTCCTCCCGGGCGCTGAGCCCCTCGAGGATCGGCGTGGTCATCACGATCTGCGGCCGGAGGCCGTGCTCGCGCATCAGCTCGCGCCCGACGAGCAGGTTGAAGAGCTGGTCGGTCCCGCCGAGCTCCACGTCCGCCTCGAGGATCACCGAGTCGAAGCCCTGGGCCAGCGGGTAGAGGAGCTCGTGGAGCGAGATGGGGCGGCTGTCCGCCCAGCGCTTCTTGAAGTCGTCGCGCTCCATCATGCGCGCGAGCGTGTACTTCCCGGCGAGGCGGATGACGTCGTCGAAGCCCATCCCGCTCAGCCACTCGGTGTTGTAGCGGAGCTTCGTCTTCTCCCGGTCGAGGACGAGGAAGGCCTGCTCGGCGTAGGTGCGCGCGCCCTCCTCGATCTCCTCACGGGTCGGGACCGGCCTCGTCGCGGACT
>JBCDGX010000588.1:0-4273 GCA_038750805.1 Myxococcota bacterium | reverse complement strand
GCGGGACCTCGGCCCGGACGACGCATCGACGGACTCGGCAGAACTGCGTGACGCGGAGGCCTCGGACCTCGGTACGGCGGAGCCGGGGCGGAGGCTCGCGGCCATCGATGCGCGCGTCGTCGCGCGCGCGCCGGACGTCGCCACGGCCCTCGCGGGACCGGGCGTCCCCGCGAGCGACGACGGTCTGCTCGGGCGGAACCGCGCGTGGGGAGCGCTCTTCAGCGCGCGCTTTCAGCTCGGCGCCGGCCTGGCGCTCCGCCTCGCCCTCGCCTTCGATCGCACGGACGTGGCGGCGCGCGCCTTCCGGGCCATCGAGGTCGGCGCGCTCTCGGTCGAGGAGGACGGACGCCTGCCCTCGCGCGTCCCCGAGGAGCTGGCGATGGGACGGCAGCCGACCCGCGCTGACGTGGCGAGCGGCGCGGCCTTCTTTCTGAGCGACGCCTGCCCGGCGCTGCTCGTCCTCGAGGCGCATCCGTCCCGCGATCTCGTGGCCGCGGAGCCTCGCCGGGAGGCGGTGAGCGACGCCCTCGGCCGTACCCTCCCCTGGCTGCTCGGCGAGGCCGAGGTGCTCGTCGCGGCCGATGGTCGCACGCCGAACCGGCTGCTTCACGACGCGGTGGCCTACGCGGCCTGCGCCGCCATCCGGCCCGAGGAAGGCGCCCTCGCGGCGGCGACGCGCTTCACGGACCTCGCGACGGAGCGCTACGACGCGCGGGGCTTCTACGTCGAGGCCGGCGGGCCGGACACGAACTACCAGGCCGTGAACGTGTACGTGGCGGCCGACCGGCTCGCCCTCTCCCCGGCGAGCCCGACGCTGGGGACGCAGCTGGAGGCGGCGCTCGCGTGGATGGTGTCCCGCACCAGCGCCGATGGACGGGTGGACAGCACGGGCAACGCGCGAAGCTGCGAGGGCTGCGAGGTCTTCCTGCCCGGCGACCCTCCGAAGCAGCTCGGCGTGGCGGCGTGGGCGCGGGCGCTCGCCTACGGCGGCGCGACGGCCATGGACGACGACGCCTTTGCGGCCCTCGAGCGCTTCGCGGCCTGGGTCGAGACGGCCACGGACACGAGCTGCTTCGTGCGGGACGAGGGGGACATGCTCGTGCCCTTCGACCCGGCCTCCTGCGAGTGAGCGCCTGGGAGGCCGACGCTGATATCGTGGGCGCGATGCGCTCTTCGACACGGCTCTTCCTCGCGACGCTGGCGTCCCTCCTGGCCCTCGGATGCGGCGATGGCTCAGGGGCGGGATCCCACCCCGACGGCGGGGGCGTGGACGGCGGCCCCGTCGACGCGGGCGGGCCGGACGGTGGTCTCGAGGACGCGGGCAGCCCGGACCTCGGCGACGACGCCGGCGTCGTGCCGATCTACGAGGACCTGCGACCGAACTACGTCTTCGCCGAGGCGGCGGACGTCGAGGTGCGGACCATGGACGTCTTCGCCATCTGGTGGGACCGGCGCTTCGAGCACGAGGAGGACGTGCCGACGCTCTTCGCCCGGCTGATGGACGTCCGGCGCGACTGCCTCGGACGCCTCGGCATGGCGGACCCGCCGAACATGGCGGACGGCTTCTACTACAACGTCTACATCCACCACGGGGCGGACGACGTCTTCCCCGAGGGCTGGGGCAACGGCCAGGGCACGAACCGCTTCGGCCATCCCTTCCTGACCATGCCGCCCGGAGCCGCGCGCGACCCGAGCAACGTGGCGCACGAGGGCTTCCACATCTTCCAGTACGAGGCGACCTCGCCGGGCTTCGCGTACCGCGGTGACTCGCAATGGTTCATCGAGACCACGGCGCAGCACTACGCCGCGTCCCGCTACCCCGACGTGGTCGGCGCCTTCGTGGAGGTCGGCGCGCTCTCGTCGAACCCGCAGCTCACCATGTGGCACTCCTTCGGCAACGAGGCGCCCGGGGACGCGCGGGACTGGCTCTACCAGGTCCGCCAGTACGGCATGCACGCGATGCTCTTCTACTTCGAGCAGGAGGGCGTGGACCCGGCCATCTTCACCGAGGGCTTCTACGCGGGGACCTCGCTCCTGCCCCAGGAGTACCTGGCCCAGGAGATCGGGGCGGAGCTGCCGGAGCTCTTCGCGGACTGGGCCGCGCACAACACCGCGGGCTTCGACTACCTGACGCCCGCCCAGGCCGAGCGCGCCGCGCTGGAGCTCGACCTCGTGGCGGACGCCGAGAACATCTTCCCCTTCGCCGCCGAGCTGAGCGGCCCGAACGCCGAGTGGCAACGCCCCGCGGAGCGCCTCCCGCGGAGCTGGGCCTACAACGTGATCCGCGTGACCCTCGACGCCCCCGCCGAGCTCCACTTCGAGCTCGAGGGCGACGCCACGGGCTCCGAGGGGGCGACGAGCCGCTTCCAGCTCCGCGCCGTCGTGCCGGACGACGGCGGCTTCGCGATCGCCGAGGGCACGATGGACGACGCGACGAACGGCCGTTCGGTCGTCAGCTCCCCCGCCGGCGACACGTTCTTCGTCGTCGCCTCGGTCCCCGACCACTACCGGGGCAACCAGACCTACGGCTACCGCTTCCGCGTGACGGGCGGCTGAGCCGGCTCGAAGGGCGCGCCCCTTCCCTTCGAGGGAAGTGACAGCCCGCCTCGCGTCGGCGACAAGACCCCGGGGCGTGAACCCCGGAGGTGGATATGGCGAAGCGATCGATGTCTCGAACGGTGGCCGTAGGCCTCGTGATCTGGGTCCTCGGCGTGGGCGTCGTGAGGCTGGCGGACGACGCGATCCTCGCAGGTGGGATGGGCTTCGCCCTCGCCTACGTCGCCGCTGCCGCGTCGGGGCCGCCGACGGTCTGGGTCGCGAGCCGGCTCATCGGCGCGCCGCTCCGCGAGATGATGGTGCCCACGCTCCTCATCGCCGGCGTGGATCTCGTGCTCGACGGCCTCGTCATGGGCTTCGCGCCCGAGATCTACACCTCGGAGCCGCGCATCCGCTTTCTGGCTCCACTCTTCCTCTGGACCTTCGGCTGGGCCTGCGTTTCGGCCTTCGCGCTGGCGCGAGGGTGGCGGGACTTCGGTGAGCACACCGCCTCCGGGCCTCCGACGTAGAGTCCGTCCATGGACGCCCCCGACCTCACGAAGGTGAACCTCGCGGCCAAGCTCGCGCGCTTCGACGAGCGCTGGAGCCCGCGCATCGTCGGCGAGCTCAACGGCCAGCACGTGAAGCTCGCGAAGCTCGAAGGCGAGTTCGTCTGGCACCGTCACGCGGACGCCGACGAGCTCTTCCTCGTGCTCGAAGGAACGCTGCTCATGCGGCTCCGCGACGGCGACGTTCGCCTCGAGGCCGGCGAGATGCTGATCGTCCCGCGGGGCGTCGAGCACCAGCCCGTCGCCGAGGGCGTCGTGCACGTACTGCTCTTCGAGCCTGCCGGGACGCTGAACACGGGCGACGCGGCAACCGAGGCGCGCACGGTGACGGACCCCGAGCGGCTCTGACGGAATCGACGACCACGAGCCACGTGATGTCGGTGAGTATGCTCGACTGGGGTTCATCGCTAGCGCGCATGCGGGAGCGCGCCAAGTGGCTCGTCGTGCCGTGGCTTGCCGCGGCGTGCGGTACCACGGCAGCGGTCCCGGGAGCCGACCTTGGCGATGCCGGGACCACGGCGGTCGACCTCGCCGCGGATGCCTCCGCCGATCGCGAGGATCGGGTGAGGTTTCGTGTGGTCGATGCCCTCGGGGTGCCGATTGCGGGACGCCCGGCAGCGCTTCGGGTCGGAGAGGCCGTCGTCCGGGGAGTAACGGACGCGCGGGGAGAGCTGGCGCTGGGTCTCGGGCGCGGTGCCGTCGACGCGGACGCGCGGGTGAGCGCGACGGCGGTACGACCCGGCGGCAGCGGCATCGTGGTACGTGGTTCATGGCACGAGCGGCTCGGGGACATCGGCGAGCGAGCGTCCGACGGGAGCTGGGTCTTCGAGCACCTCGCCGACCGCCGCGCCTTTCCATCTCCCGCCTCCCTGGACGTTCGGTTGGCAGGCGTCCGAGCGGGGGAGAGCCTTCGCCTCGTCGTTCCCGGGGGCGGCACTCTGGAGGTGCCCGCGGGCGAGCCCGGGCCCGTGGCGCTCGAGCTCGCGTGGCGGGAGAACGGCACCCCGCTGCTGGTCGGTGTGGCAACGGACACGACGGCGGGAACGGTGCGCGGGGCCGTCGCGGCCTTCGACGTCCCGGCGGCCAACGGTTCGGTGCAGGTCCGTCTGGATTTCGAGGCAGACGCCGTGCCTATGCGCGACGCGGACGCGCCGACGGTGGAGGGGACT
>JBCDGX010000587.1:0-4274 GCA_038750805.1 Myxococcota bacterium | reverse complement strand
GGGCCCCGAGGGCGACGGCCTGCTGCGTCCGCGGGCGTGCGGTCAGCCGGATGCGGTCGAGGCGGGCGATGTCCAGCACGGGTCCTCCGGAGCGCCGGGCGGGCGCCGGCGGCGAGAGCATCCCCCCGTTGGCGTCCTTCGTCCACGGCCCCGGGCGGGGCGATGGCCCCGGGGGTCCCGGCGTGGTAGGCCCCCGGCCGGTCGACGGCGCGAAGGAGGCGACTTAGGTTGCCGAGGTCGCGCTGGGGCGGGCCGTGCGTCCAAGACTCTGGTCGGCGCACGGCGCCCGCGTTCCGGGGACGAGCCCCGGTCGCGCGAACCGAAGACTCACACAAAGGACCTATTTCTTGGCGCAACGAAGAGGCGGCGGGCGTCGCAGGGGCGGCGGTGGCCGCAGGCGGCGGAATTTCGATCAGGAATCCGACGATAGCCGCGACGATCACATCAAGGTGAAGGGGACGATCACGAACGTCTACGCGGGTGGTCAGTTCGAGGTGGAGACGGACGCGGGAACCAGCGTGCGGGCGCAGCTCTGCGGCCGGATGCGCAAGTTCCGCATCCGCGTGATCCTCGGCGACCGGGTCACGGTGGCGCTCTCGCCCTACGACCTCTCCCACGGGATGATCGTCTTCCGCGAGAAGTGAAGGCCCCGCGGCGCCGCGCCGGACCTACTCCGTTCGGCGGCCGAGGCGCCGCGCCTTGCGCTCCCATCCCGGCCCGAGAGCCTCCGCGAGCTGCGCGAGGCTCCGCAGGTCGTGGACCGCCCGGAACTCGTCGGCGTAAGGCAGCATCGCCTTCACGCCCCCGGCGAGGGGCTCGAACTCGTCGTAGCGCAGGAGCGGGTTGAGCCAGACGAGGCGGCGGCAGCTCTTCTGGAGCCGCTCCATCTCCTTCTCGAGCTCGCTCACGTCGTCGCGGTCGAGGCCGTCGGTGATGAGCAGCACCACCGCGCCCTGCCCGAGCACGCGCCGCGACCAGCGCTGGTTGAACACCTTCAGCGCGGTCGCGATGCGCGTGCCCCCGGCCCAGTCCGTGACGTCATGGCCGCAGCTCTCGAGGGCCTCGTCGATGTCCCGGTGCTGCAGGTTCCGGGTGATGTTCGTGAAGCGCGTCCCGAAGAGGAAGCTGTGCACGCGGTCCCGGTCGTTCGTGAGCGCGTGCATGAAGTGCAGGAGCATGCGCGAGTAGCGCCCCATGCTCCCGCTGATATCGCAGAGCACGACCAGCGGCGGCGGCCGGGTCGTCCGCTCGCGGAAGGCGAGGGGGATGTCGTCACCCCCGTGGCGCATCGCCTCCCGGAGCGTGCGGCGCGGGTCGATGCGGCGGCCCCGGTCCGAGGCGCGGAAGCGACGCGTGGGGATGGCGAGCTGCGCGAGCTTCATCTTCGCGATGGCCTGCTTGGCGCGCTCGAGCTCCTCCGCGGTCATCTGCTCGAAGTCCTTGGTCTGGAGCTTCTCGGTCTTCGAGGCCGTGAGCGCCATGTCGACCTGGAGCTCGTCCCGTGGCTTCGCGTTCTCCTCCTCGCTCGTGGGCGGGCGCTTGAAGGCCTCGAGGACCCGCCGCCGCGCCTGGGGCTTCCGCTTCGGCGCCTTCGAGCGCGGGAGCAGGATGGCGAGGGCCTGGTTCATCGCGAAGGGGTCCTTCCAGAACCCCTTGAAGGCCTCGTCGAAGAGCTCGTGCTCGTCGCGTTTGCGGACGAAGACGGAGTGGAGAGCCCAATAGAACTCCTCCTTCCTTCGCACGTCGATGGCCTCCACCGCGCGCACGGCGTCGAGCACGGCGCCGGGCCCCACGGGCATGCCCGCGCGCCGGAGCAGGCGCCCGAAATGCGCGACGTTGGCGGCGAGATGGCCCCGGTCGTCCTCGGCGAGGAGCCGCTCCTTGCCGCCGCTGGCCGAGCCCGCTTCGCGGCCGGCGAAGATCCCCTCGCCGCTCACTCAGCTCGCCTTGCGTGAGGCCTCGATCATGGCCTTCGCCTCGGCCTCGCTGATGGCCTTGATGTCGTCCTGGTACTTCAGTACCACGCCGAGCGTGCTCGTGAAGGACTGGGGGTCGAGCTCGATGCGGTCGAGGGCCATCAGCGCCTCGGTCCAGTCGATGGTCTCGGCGATGCCCGGGACCTTGAAGAGGTCCCTGGCGCGGAGCTGCTGGACGAGGTCGACGACCTGCTGGCTGAGGCCGGCCGCGGCGGCGGGCACCTTCACCTCGAGGATCTCGAGCTCGCGCTCGGCGTTGGGGTAGTCCACCCAGTGGTAGAAGCAGCGCCGCTTCAGCGCGTCGTGCACCTCGCGGGTGCGGTTCGACGTGATGATCACGATGGGCGGTTCCTTCGCGCGGTACACGCCGAGCTCGGGCACGCTCACCTGGAAATCGCTGAGCAGCTCGAGGAGGAAGGCCTCGAAGGGCTCGTCCGTGCGGTCGAGCTCGTCGATGAGCAGCACCGGGGCGCCCTCGGGTGGCGTCTCGAGCGCCTCGAGCAGCGGGCGCTTCACGAGGTACTTCTCGCTGAACACGTCGGCCTCGAGGGCGTCCTTGTCGCGGGTGCCGGCGGCCTCGAGGAGGCGGAGTGCGAGCATCTGGCGCGCGTAGCTCCACTCGTAGACGGCGCTTCCGACGTCGAGGCCCTCGTAGCACTGAAGGCGGATGAGCTTTCGCCCGAGCGTCGCCGCGAGGACCTTGGCGATCTCCGTCTTGCCGACGCCAGCATCGCCCTCGAGAAAGAGCGGTCGGCAGAGCTTCAGGGCCAGGTAGACCGACGTCGCCAGCGACGTGTCGCAGACGTAGCCGCCGCTTCGAAGGAGCTCCACCGTCGCGTCCACCGAGCCCGGGACGCCCTGCGCCTTCGCTTCCACTCCCGCTTCCGTCATGTCCTCACCCGCTTGTGCCCTACGCCCGGGGTCCCCACCCCGCGCGCACGCGCAGAGTGCCTCATGGGGCCCAGGAAGGGGCGCGGCCAGCCGCGCGCCGTTCAGATTCCGTGCACCACGTCGATAGTCCGGGGGAACCGGCGTCGGGGGAAGTCACACGCGCGGCGACCGGTCGTGGGGGAATAGGACGATGACCGTACGGATTGGCCAGGGCGCGCCCAGCGCCCGCGACCTCGAGCAGGCCCTCAAGAGCTGCGTCGGGCAGCTCGAAGACCTCTACCAGGAGCGGGAGTGGGAGGAGCGTCAGCGCTCCGGCCGCGTCGCCGAGCTGGAGACCATGGCCGAGAGCCTCGACGCCCAGGTGAAGGTCCTCATCGAGGAGCGACGCGACATCCAGGCCGAGATCGCTCTCCGCCGTGAGGACATCCGCACCTTCGCGAAGCACGTCCGCCGCGTCATGGACGAGGTGGCGGCCCACGCCATCGCGTTCCACTGAGCGCGCGCGTCAGTCGCCGACGGCGCCGCGCAGGAAGAGATCCGCGACCAGGTCCGCGTAGGCCTCCGGGCCCAGCGGACCGTCCGGGTCGAACCACGCGAAGGTGAAGTTGATCGTGCCGAGGAGCGCCATGGTCGCGGGGGCCCGCGGAGCCCCCGGGGCGAGCTCCGAGACGAGGGCGGCGAAGAGGGCGACGACCTCGCGCTGGCCCTGGACGATGGCCTCGCGCCGCTCGCTCGGGAGCACGTCGAGGTCGGCCAGCAGCACCACGTGCTTCGCGCCGCTGCGCGCGTAGATCGCCATCATCGCGCGCAGGAGCGAGCGGAGCTTGGCCTCGGGGCCGTGCGCCGCCGCCACCGCCGCTGCGCCGGCCTCTTGGAGGCGCTCGACGTGCTCGACGAGCATGTCCTCGAGCAGCGCTTCCTTGCTCGCGTAGTAGTGGTAGATGCCCGCCTTGGAGACGCCGCAGGCCTCGGCGATGGCGCCCATGCGGGTGCGAGCGAAGCCGTGCTCGGCGAAGAGCGTCGCCGCCCGGTCGAGGATCGCCTGGCGCTTCTCGTCGTAGTCGTCGGCGCGCGGGCGCGGCATGGCGCGAGTCTAGAGCGCATCTCAAAACCCCGCGATGGGTAAGTGTTCGGATTCAGATCGGAATCCGAACGGGGATCGACAGCGCGGATCGATCGTGATCTACGGTCCTGGTGAAGCTGACCGATCCGCAGTGGGCGCTCGTCGAGCCACTTCTTCCGACTCCCAAGTCGGGCCCCGGCAAGCCAGGTCGTCCCGCGGTTCCGCTCCGCAGCGTCCTTGATGGCGTGCTGTGGGTGCTCCGAACCGGCGCTCCCTGGTGTGACATGCCGGGCCGCTACCCCTCGTACCAAACCTGCCATCGACGGTTTCAGCAGTGGTGCGAG
>JBCDGX010000586.1:0-4274 GCA_038750805.1 Myxococcota bacterium | reverse complement strand
GTCCTCGACGGCGAAGGCCTCGGCACCTTCGTCGGACGCGGGCGCGAGGAACTCGAGGACGCGTCCGGGAGCGGTCGCCAGCCGGTAGGTGGTGCGCACCCCGAGGCTGCCGCGGGCGTCGAGGGCGAGGAGGAAGGCCGGGTCGCCATCCCTCTGCGCGAAGGCCGCGAGGTCTCCGCGCGGCTCGCCGAAGAGGCAGGGGCCGGTGCCGAGGCTGGCGAAGCCGAGGGCCTCTCCCCGCGTGGACCAGCCGAGGAACGTGCAGCTCGGGCCTTCGTCGGCGGCCATCATGAAGCCCGTCGAGAGCCCGTAGGCGCGGTCGCCGACCACGGCCCCCTCGAGCTCCCCGAGGCGCGTCGGCGTGGGCGTCGTGCTCGCGAGGATGCCGGTGGTTACCCGTCCCTCGCGCACGGTCACGAGCGCCACGAACTCGTCGGCCGCGACCGCCGCTGGACCGAGCGAGAGCTCCGGAGCGCGCGCGAGCGTCAGGTCCTCCCCCCAGAGCCAGAAGCAATCGAAGGTGGGCAGGGGGCCGAGGTCGCCGAAATCGACGCCCAGGTCCATGCTCCCGCCAGCGTCCTCCCGGGGAGGCGCGGCTCCGACCTCGAGCCCGGTCTTGCCGCCGCAGGCGAGCCCGAGGGCGACGAGGGCGAGGAGCGGCGTTCGCACGGCGGCAGCATGCCACGCCAGGCCCGGGCGCGAGGCGGGCATGGACGTCAGTTGGGAAGCTCGTCCTTGGGCGGCGGTCGCTTCGTCGATGCCTCGCGCTGGGCGCCGGCGGCGAGCGGGCCCGCCTGGTGGTGGGCGATGCGCCAGAAGCCGGACTCCCGGACGAAGACGTTGGTGGCCACGAGGCGCGGCGGGTCCGCCTCGGTCCCCTCGAGGCAGGTGACGAAGGCCGACGTGCCGAGCACGTGGACGCGCACGTCGGAGCACACGAGCGCCGGCGCGTGGGGGTGGGCGAGGATGCCGCGCCAGGAGCGCATCACCTCGTCGCGTCCCCGCACGGCGTTCATGCCCGGGTGAATGCAGGCGACCGGGACGTGCTCGGCCCAGAGGCGCTCCATCGCGGCGCCGTCACGATCCCGGAAGGCGCGGTAGAAGGCCGCGTTCGCCGCGCGTACTTCCACGGCCAGAGGGTCGCTCACCACGGAGGGAGCGTATCAGCGCTCGCCGTCGCCGGTCTTCGCGACGGGCGCCGGCGCCGCAATGACCCCGGCCGAGCTCCGCTCGCGCGCGCGGACGCCCGAGCGGGAGCGGCGCCGCCCCACGGCCGAGCGCAGGGCCTCGAAGGCCTCGGCCAGCTCGACGAGGGAGAAGGGCTTCGGGAGCATCATGAGGAAATGCTCGAGCTCCTCGGGGCTGACCATCTCCGGGGTCCCGGTGACGAGGACGGCCGGGATGCCGCGCCGCGCCGCCATCGCGCCGACGGCGCCGCCGGTCGCTCCGGGGAGCTGATAGTCCGAGATGACGAGGTCGACGTCCTCGCTCGCGAGGGCCTCCAGCGCGTCCGTTCCCGTCGCCACCACGAGCGTCTCGAAGCCGTCTCGACGCAGCGCGCGCGTCAGCAGCGACCGCATTCCGCGGTCGTCCTCGGCCACCAGTGCTCGTAGCTTTCTCGACACCTTCTCGTCCCTCACTGTGTTCGAAGATTCGTTGCGGCGCTAGAACGAGGCGTTCGCACCGGCTTCAAATATCCCTGAACGAGGGCGCGATCACGCTGGAACCTCAGGCCCTCCGAGAGGTCCCAACACCCGAAATGGGGTGGAATGTTCTCGGCATAGCGCGCTGTTGGGCCGAACGGACCTCGACGCGCCCGCTCCGGCGTCCCATGCCCACGGCGAGCGCCACTGCGCCCCGCCTTCGTCCTTCCTACCGCATGACCCGTCTGCTCGTCCTCCTCCGCCGCGCCCGGGACGTGTTTCCGCTGACGCCCCTCGGCGTGCTGGCCCTCGTCGCGGCGGGCGTGGCCCTGCAGCACCTGGCGTTCGCGCAGCTCGACCTCGTCGTGCTCGTGGTGGGGTACGGGCTCGTGGGGCTCGTCGCCCTGGCCGCGCTCGGCGCGCTCGGCTTCGCCCTCGTCCTGCGGCCCCGATGGCGGCGGGCGGAGGCGGAGGCCCGGCGCGAGGGGCCGCTCGCGCTCGAGACTGGCTTCGCCACGGAGACGGGCTTCTCGCTCCCCTTCTTCCGCTGGGTGCCTCTTCTGGAGACGCGCTGGACCTGGGTGGAGCCCGCCGCCGTGACGGAGGCCGTGCCGCGGCTCGGTGCGCGGCGGGAGCGCGTGACCTTCGCGCGCCGGGGGGAGCACGCCGGCATCGTGCGCGTCGCCCGCGTCGGTGACGTCTTCGGCCTCGCCCGGGTGGCCTGGCGCCGGGCCAGCGATCGCCCCGTGAGCGTCGCCCCGCACGCCGGGGCGCTCGGCGCGCTCCCGGTCCTGCGTTCGCTGGCGGGCGGTGACGCCATCCCGCACCCGATGGGCATCGACGAGGGCGACCGCATGGAGCTCCGCCGCTACGCCCCGGGCGATCCCGCGCGCTTCATCCACTGGAAGATCTTCGGACGTACCCGGAAGCTCGTCGTGCGCATGCCGGAGCGGGCGCTCAGCCCCGCCCGGCGCAACGCGGCGTACCTCGTGGCGGGGGAGGGCGACGAGGCCAGCGCCGGCGCCGCCCGCGTCGCGCTCCGCTCGGGCGTGCTCGGGGACGATTGGGCCTTCGGCGCGGACGGCACCCCCGGCGCGCTCACGGACCTCGCCTCGGCCGAGGCCGCCGTGATCCGCTCGGGCGGAGAGGCGGCGCGGGAGGAGGGGGGACGCGCGCTCCGGGCCTTCCTCGCCGAGGTCGAGCGCCGGGGGCCGGCCACCGCGCTGATCTTCGTTCCCGCGCGGCCAGGACCCTGGACCGAGCGCCTCGGCGCGCTCCTCCGCGAGCGTCGCGGCCGGGCCCGGGTGGTGCTCGCCGTCGACGGGCTCGACGCCGGCGCCTCGGGCTCGTTTCTCCGCCGCCTGCTCGTGCCGGCCCGCAGCTCCGGCGGCGTCCCGCTCGAGGCCCTCGAAGCCGTTCGCGCGGCGCTCGGCGCGACGGGTACCCCCTTGCTCGTGCTCGACCGAACGACCGGCCGGGTGCTCGGCGACACGGCGCTCCGCCGCTCGGCTCGGCGCGCGGAGGCGGCATGAGCAAGCCCGAGCCCGTGCTGGCCGTCGTCCTTCGGGCGCTCGCGCACGCCTGCGCGGCGGCCGCCTTCGCCGTCCCCCTCGCCCATGGCGAGGCCATCAGCGCTGCCTTCTTCGGCGCCTTCTTCGGGGCGGCGGCGGGGCCTCGGCTCGCCCGCTCCCCGGTCCGTACGCTTGCGCTCGCCGGGCTCGGCGCGGCGGGCGTCCTCCTGGCGCTCGGGCTCAGCGACGCGCTTCGCGGGAGCACGGCCGTCGCGGGCGCGCTCGGGCCCGGCGGGGCGCTCGTCACCGCAGACGCGCTGGCCTTCGGTCTCGGGGCCTTCGCGCTCAGCCTGGGCCTCCGTGCGACCAGCGCGCGGCGGCGGGCCTTCCTCGCCGTCGAGGCGACGCTGGCCACGCTCGCCTTCACGCAGGTCGTCGTCGCGCATCGGCAGGGCGCCATCAACCGGCCCTTCGCCCTGGCGGACCCGATCCTCGCGGCCGGCGGGGACCCCACTGAGCTCTTCCTCTTCGTCGGCGCGGCCGTGCTCGGCGTGCTCGGTCTCTTGCTGCTGGCCGAGCGTCACCCGCTGCGCGTGGCGCTGCATCTCGGCGTCCTCCTCGCCGGCGCGCTTCTCGTCCTGCTCTTCACGCGCGGTCCTGGCATGCCCGACCCGCCGGAAGGCGGCTTTGGCCTGGGCCTCCGCGGAGACGAGGGCGACGAGGCCGAGGCGAGCGAGGGGGGGCGGCCCGACGAGCGCGAGGGGGACGCGCCCCGCGAGGTCGGCGACCAGCTCCTCGACTTCGAGGACGCACCGAACATGGACGGCCAGCGCGTCCCCGTCGCGGTGGTGCTCTTCCACGACGAGATCTCCTCGCCGGTCGGCGTCTACTACCTCCGCCAGGACGCCCACTCGCAATACAACGGGCGGAAGCTCGTCGGCGCGACGCGGGCGACGCGCGATGGCGACGTCGCCCGCGGCTTCCCCGCCGGCCGCATGGAGCTCGCCGACCCGCCGCCCGTGGGCGAGGGACGGCGCCTCGTCGAGACGACGGTGGCCCTGCTCGCGGAGCACACCAAGCCCTTTGGGCTCGAGGCCCCGACGGTCTTCTCGGCGGCCCG
>JBCDGX010000585.1:0-4275 GCA_038750805.1 Myxococcota bacterium | reverse complement strand
GTCGAGCTTGGCCATGGCGTCGTCCATGGCGCCGCGGCTCGCCTTCACGACGGGGTCGTCCTTGGCCTTGTCGAAGAGCTTCGTCGCGGCGGCCTTGAAGTGGCCGAAGGCCTCGGCGAGCTCGTCCTTCGCGTCGCGTTCGGAGGGCGTCGCGGCGTCCGGCCCCGCGGCCTCGCTCTCGGCGTCGTCCTTGCCGGGGTCCTTCGGGCTCACGGCGTCCTCCTCGTCCACGACCGCAGAATAGCCTCGCCGGCGCCCGCGGCCCAGGTCGGGCCGCTCAGGGGCAGAAGGGGCGCCAGACGAGGATCTCGTTGTTGTTCTCGCGGCACTCGAAGATGGAGCCCGTCGGCGACTCCGTCTCCGGATCCTCGAAGACCGGGTCGTCGAGCACGGCGTAGTAGTCGACGACCTCGCCGGTCAGGTCGACCTCGATGCTCACGATCTCCGAGTCGCCGCGGGGGAGGAGCGGCCGCGTGGTCATGGCCTCGCCCACGCGCTCGCCGAGGTCCGGATCGCCCCGGTAGAAGCCCACCACCGCACCGGCGCCCGCGTTCTCGAGGCCGTAGTTGAAGACCTCGACGGTCAGCCGCGCGCGGCCGGGCGCGAGGCACTCGAAGGTGCCCTGCGAGCTCCAGAGGTCCGGCACGATGAGCACGTCACGCTCGGGGTTCTCGATGAGGTTCTGCCGGTAGTTGTTGTCGCCCTCCCAGGGCTTGGCCGGCCGGGTCGGGATGCTCCCGTCCTCCTCGACGTTCGTGATGTAGTAGCTGTGCTGGTTCCAGATGCGCCGCGCGCCGACCCAGCGGCCACGCCGGTCGCCCCAGACCTCGACGCCGGGGTCGGTCCAGAACTCGAAGATGAAGTCCGCCTCCGCGTTCGCCGGGAAGACGATCTCCGCGTCGCCGTCGTTGTCCACGTCCGCGATGGACGGGTTCTCGATGCGCGTCCGCGACGAGTTCTGGTGGTCGAAGAGCGTGTCGCCGGTGCGGCCGTCGTAGACGCGGAAGTAGGTCTCGTCGTTGTAGATGACCTCGGCGCGCCCGTCGCCGTTGAAGTCGAAGACGCTCGAGCCGGTGCCGGCGGAGGAGGCGTCCCGCGTGTCCGAGCGCCAGAGCACGTCGTTGCCGGCGCAGGCCGGGTCCGACGCGACGCACTCCGGGTCGTACACGGCGTAGGCCGTGCCGTGCGCCACGCCGATCTCCGCGCGCCCGTCGCCGTCGAAGTCTGCGACGGTCGGCGCCCCGCCGATGACGCTGGGGCCCCGGCCCTCGAGGCGCCGGCTGAAGAGCTCGCTCCCGTCGTCGTTGTCGAGGAGGCGGAGGAAGCCGCGGGAGACGAGCACGATCTCGGGCCCGGGCTCTTCCGGCAGGATGTCCGCCACGGCGCAGAAGCCGTCGAAGATGTCCTCGCGGAACCACTTCTCCTCGCCGTCGTGCTCGAACACCGAGTTGCCGGCGATGACCTCCTGGAAGCCATCGTTGTCGATGTCCGCGACGCAGTTCATCGGGCCGAGGAGTTCGTTCGTGCCGCTGCCGTAGTCGTCGTTGGCGTCCCAGGCGATGCTGCCGTCCTCGCCGTTGAGCACGCCGCGTCCCACGATGACCTCCGGCCGCCCATCGGCGTCGAGGTCCGCGATGGTCGGTCCACCGCTGATGGTGCGGAGCAGCGTGCCTCGGTCGATGGCGCGGGGGAGCGCGCCCACCCACCAGAGGGTGCCGTCGCTGCGGAACGCGAAGGTGGCGGCCGAGGGGCCGAGGCCGACGATCTCGTTCTCGCCGTCGCCGTCGAGGTCGCCCACGGCGAGGTTCGTGGTGGCTTCGAGGACGCCGACTTCACCCTCCTCGGCGGGGTAGCTGACCGTCTCGTTGGTCACCGGGTCGACGATGCGCAGGATGCCCGTCTGGTCGGCGAAGCTCAGAAAACCATAGGAGACGAAGATCAGCTTCGGGTCGATGGTGTTCTCGGCACCCGCGTCCGGCGTGAGGTCCGCGACGAGCGGGGTCATCGAGACGTGGATCTGCGCCGGGTGGACGACGTCGCCCTCGGGCCAGGTGTACTCGGGCACGGGATCGTCGAAGGGGAAGATCGTCGGCTCGATGCGGCAGGTGTTCGGGTTCGGCGGCCGGCTCGGCACCGGCGGGATGTCCGGCACGTCCAGGTCGATGGGCATGTCGAGACCCATGTCGACGGGCGGGATCACCATGTCGAAGCCGAAGTCCGGCACGTCGCCGTCCGGCGCCATGTCGAGGGTCATGTCCGGGAGGACCGCGCCGTCCGGGAGGTCCGGGCGGCCCCCGTCCGTGACGCCGCCTTCGCCGAGCTCGCCCGTGACGATCGACTGGTAACAGCCGGTGAGCGCGAGGAGGGCGACCCAGCAAGGAGCGGCGCCGAGGCGCGAAAGCGGGATCCGGGTCGGCGCGGGGGACGGCATCGCGCCGGTGAAAGCAAACTCCGTTCCCGGACCCGCATCGCTTTCTTCTGGCGTAATCATGGAAATATCTCGAAGGGTCCGGGGGCAATCGGGCGCGCCGTTACGGTTCTTACGGCACACCGAGCGCGCGAAGCACGGAAGCGGCCCCAGGACCTTGCCGAAGCGTGGTCGCGCGGGCCAGCCGCGGCGTGCTCTCTATCATCGTTGGGTGATGAAGACGCGGCCCCGCTCGTAGCGAAGCGTACCGCCCTCGCCGGCGCGCCCCCACGCGGCGCTCCACTGCAGCTCCGAGGGCGAGGGCGGGGTGAAGGCGACGGCGATGGGGGTGCGCTCGCCTTCGAGGACGAAGCTGGCGCCGTGCGCGAAGCTGCCGTCGCGCAGGCGGTGGAGGGCCGCGACGAATGCGCCGCGCGTGCCGCGGGCGCTCACGACCCAGATCTCCTCGCCCGGGACCGACGCCCAGCGGAGGACCCCCGTGGGCACGAGCTCCCATCCGTGGAGCAGCGCGGGATCCGAGACGGCGCTCGCGGCGGCCTCGGCATCGACGATGCGAAGCCCCTCGGCGAAGGGGGCGAGCTCGGGGAGGGTCGAAAGCGCCTCGCGGAGCGCGTCCGTCGCGTCCCGGGGGCGGAAGCGCGCCAGCGGCGGCTCGTCCGGGTAGGCGAGGACGGCGCGGGGACCCTCGCAGCAACGAAAGCCCAGGTGCCGGCTCCGCGTGTCCGGGACGGCGGCGCGTCGGGCGGCGCAGCGGTGGAGGGGGGCCTCGCCGCTCGCCGCGGCGCCGCGGAAGACCGCGGTCGCGAGGGGGGAGCCGAGGCCGCGCGCGGCCGGGCTGGAGGTCCACTCGCCGAGGTGCGTGCCGAGGGACGCGACGCCGAAGGGGGAGAGGCAGCGCTCCGGGTCCGCGGCGCAGGCCTCCGGGTCGAGGGAGGCGCCGCTCCCGTAGGTCGCGCTCTCGTCGCCGGCGCAGGCGCGCTCCCACTCGAGCTCGTCGCAGAGGCGCTTGCCTTCGGCTTCACAGAGCTCCGCGGCCTCGCCGAGGGACACGCCGGTCCTCGGGGGCGCGTCCGGGTCGTTCGGGTAGGGCAGCGCGTCGATGCGGAACGCGGGAAGCTCCACGGGGACGAGGTCCGCCTCGGCGCGCGCGTCGCGTCCCTCGCTGCCGGGCCGGGACCCGACGTGGAGGATCCCGGCGGGCACCGCGATCGTGGCTCCCGCGGTCAGTGTGACGTTCGGCGGCTCGCTCGGAAGCGTCGGCGCCGGCAGAGCGACGGGCGCCGGGGGCTCGACGGGCGCCAGGGGCTCGACGGCCTCCGCGCGGGGCGTGGGGGGTGAGGCGGCGGACGCGTCGAGGCCCGGCGCCTGCGCGTCACCGCACGCGGCGAGCGCGAGGAGGGCCGCGAGCGCGCAGGTCACGGGGCGGCGGAGCATCGCTCCGACCCTACGCAGGCGATCCGCCCGCCCCAAGAAAGCGGGCGCTCAGCGCGGAGCGGCGGAGCCGGGGGGGAGAAGGCCGCGCTGCTGCGTGGTGCCCTCGGGGCCGCCGCTGCCGGCCACGCGGAGGCCGATGACCACGATGATGCCGATGACGCCCAGCACGATGGCGCCCTTCGTGATGGGGCTCGCGTCCGCCCAGAATCCCATGGGTCTCCTTCCGGACGGTTCGCCCGCCCCTCGGGGAGACGCTAGCAGGAATCGCTGCGCCGTCAGGCCAGTCGGAGGGCGAGCTCGAGGGCGGCGCGCATGCCGCTCGGCGAGGCCCGGCCGCTGCCCGCGAGGTCGTAGGCGACCCCGTGGTCGACGCTCGTCCGGAGAAAGGGCAGGCCCCAGGTCACGTTCACCGC
>JBCDGX010000584.1:0-4281 GCA_038750805.1 Myxococcota bacterium | reverse complement strand
CGCGCCGCTGGCCGAGCGCCACGGCGACGCCTACCCCTGGCTCCCGCGGGCCAAAGCGTGGCTCGAGCTCGGTGACGAGCGGGCCGCCGGCCACGCGCTCTACGAAGCCTTCCTCGCCTGGCGGGAGGCGAAGGGTCACGCGATCCGCTACGCGGGGGCGCCGACGATCGCGCGAGGCGACGCGCGCCCCGGGGCCACCGACCGCTTCACCACGAGGAACCGCCGCGCCGCCCTCGGCGAGGAGGCGCGGGCCGAGCTCGCGTCCATCGGCGAAGCGCTCGGCGAATACGGCGTCGCGACGGGCTTCGCCGGGCGCCGTGCCGTGGACGCGCGCCCGCGCGCCTACGAGGGCCTCGTGCTCGAGGCCGCCGCGCGCCACGGGCTCGACCCGAACCTCCTCTTCGCGGTGATGCGGGTCGAGAGCGTCTACCAGAAGGAGATCGTCTCCTACGCCGGCGCCATCGGCCTCCTCCAGATCATGCCGCGCACCGGGACGCTCATCGCGCGCACCCGCGGCATCGAGGGCTTTCACCCGGAGGATCTCCTCGACCCGGGAACGAACCTCGACTTCGGCGCCTGGTACCTCCGCTCGCTCCTCGACCGCTTCGACGGGCACGTGCCGCTGGCCGTCGCGGCGTACAACGGTGGCCCCCACAACGTTCGGCTCTGGCTGCGCCAGCTCGCACCGGGGGCTCCCCTCGACGTGTTCGCCGAGCACGTGCCCTTCATTCAGACCCACCGCTACGTGCGCCGCGTGCTCGGGCACTACCAGGCGTACCGGGAGCAGGAGGGGCTCGCGCCCCTCGCCTTCTCCCTCGACCGCCCCCGGGACGCCGTCGACGCGCTCGGCTTCTGAGCCGCCCTCAGTCCATCCCGATGCTGCGCCCGGCGAGCCAGGCGCCGCCATCCGCCACGACCGTCTCGCCGGTCACGAGGGAGGCCGCGTCGCTGCAGAGGAAGACGCAGACGTTCGCGATCTCGCCGATGCCGCCCATGCGCCGGAGCGGGATCTTCGCTTCGGCCTTCTCGCGGAGGTCCTTCGGGAGGAGCCGGTCGACCCCCTCGGTGCCGGCGATGGGGCCCGGCGCCACGCCGACGACTCGGATGCCGAGGGGGCCCCACTCGAGGGCGAGCGTGCGCGTCAGCGAGTCCACCGCGGCCTTCGCCGCCGCCGCGTGCGCCTGAAGCGGCGTCGCCCCGTAGTGGAGCGTCGCACTCACGTTGACGATCACGCCGCCGCTCTTCCGGAGCGCCCTGTCGAAGGCGGCCTTGCAGACGTTGTAGGTGCCGAGCGTGTCGATGGAGACGACGGTCTTGAAGGCGTTGTAGGAGAGCTGCGCGGCGGGCGCGAGGAAGTTTCCGGCGGCGCCGTTCACGACGATGTCCACGCGGCCGAAGCGCGCGAGGGCCGCGTCGAAGGCCGCCTCGACGGTCTCCGGCTCACGCACGTCGCAGGCTACGCCGAGGCATTGCCGGCCCGTCGCGTCGGCGAGCGCGTCCGAGGCTGAGTCGAGGCGCTCCTGCTTCCGGCTCGTGATCACCGCATCGGCGCCGTGCGCCATGAGCGCTTCGGTGATGCCCCGGCAGATGCCGCTGCCTCCGCCGGTGACGAAGGCCACCTTGCCCTCGAAGAGGTCGTCTCGAAACACGCTGCCCGCTGCCGTTACGCTCGCCATGCTCGCTCCTAGGGAGCGGGACGCTACCCCATGAGCACCGCGGACCCGAGCGCGCTCGTCGTCGGCGCCGGCGTCGTCGGGCTCGCCTGCGCCCGCGCCCTGGCGATGGACGGCTGGGCCGTCACCGTCGCGGAGCGCCATGGCCGAAGCGGCGAGGAGACCTCGAGCCGCAACTCGGGCGTGATCCACGCGGGCCTCTACTACCCGCCCGGGAGCCGGAAGGCGCGGAGCTGCGTCAGCGGCCGCCGGGCGCTCTACGCCTTCGCCGCTCGGGCCGGCGTGCGCCACGCGAAGACCGGGAAGCTGGTCGTCGCCACGGACGTTCGCGAAGGGGAGGCGCTGCACCGGCTCCGGGAGAACGCGGAGGCGAACGGCGTGGAGAACCTCGCGTGGGTCGGCGCCCGGGAGCTCGCGCGGGACGAGCCGACGCTACGCGCCACGCTCGCGCTCCGCTCGGCCGAGAGCGGCATCGTCGACGCGCACGGCCTGATGGAGGCTCTCCGCGCGGACGCCGTGGCCCACGGCGCCCGCGTGGCCTTCGGCGCCGCGATCGAAGGCCTCGAGCCGCGCGGCGCGGGCTGGGAGGTGCGAGCGCGGGGGCAGGAGCCCATCGGCGTGCGCCTGGTCGTGAACGCGGCGGGGCACGGCGCCGACGGTCTCGCGGCGGCCGCCGGGCTCGACGTGGACGCCCTCGGCTGGCGCCTCCACCCTTGGCGCGGCGACTACTTCACGCTCGGGAGCGGCGCGCCCCGGCCCCGGAGCGCGCTCGTCTACCCCATACCCGTGCGCGGCGGGCTCGGCATCCACCTCACGCGGGACCTCGGGGGGCAGACCCTCGCCGGCCCGGACGCCGCCCCCGGGGACGGCCTCGACGTCGACCCCGCCAAGGCCGAGCGCTTCGCGGAGGCCGTCCGCCGCTACCTGCCGGGCCTCGAGGCGTCCCAGCTGACGCCGGCCTACGCGGGGATCCGCCCGAAGCGTCGCGCGGACGGCGCCTTCGCGGATTTCGTCGTCGAGGAGCGCCCGGCTGGGCTGATCCACCTCGTCGGTATCGAGTCGCCCGGGCTCACGGCCTGCCTCGCCCTCGCCGAGGAGGTCCGCGACCTCGCCGCCGCGCGGCGCTGAGGCCCGGGCTCCCCTTGCGCTCGCCGCGAGGGACTGGCACCACGACGGGTCTCCGGCGTCACGTGGCGCCCCCTTCCCGCGTCGAAAAGCACATGGCTCATAAGGTCGTCATCATCGGGTCCGGCCCCGCCGCCCACACCGCCGCCATCTACAGCGCTCGCGCCGAGCTCAAGCCCATCCTCTTCGAGGGCTTCATGGCCGGGGGCGTCGCCGCCGGCGGCCAGCTGACGACGACCACGGACGTCGAGAACTTCCCGGGCTTCCCCGAGGGCATCATGGGCCCGGAGCTCATGGACGCGATGCGGAAGCAGTCCACGCGCTTCGGCACGGAGATCTACACGGAGACCGTGAACTCCGTGGACCTCTCGAGCCGGCCGTTCAAGTTCGAGGCCGACGGTCGCTCCGGCGAGGCGGAGACGCTCATCATCGCCACCGGCGCGACCGCCAAGCGCCTCTACGTGCCCGGCACGAACGACGGCGAGTACTGGATGAACGGCATCAGCGCCTGCGCGGTCTGCGACGGCGCGCTACCGATGTTCCGGAACCAGCCCCTCGCCGTGATCGGCGGCGGCGATACGGCCATGGAGGAGGCGTCCTTCCTCTCGAAGTACGGCTCCAAGGTCTACGTCGTGCACCGCCGCGACGAGCTCCGCGCCTCGAAGATCATGCAGGACCGGGCCCTCGCGAACCCGAAGATCGAGTTCGTCTGGAGCCACCAGCTCGCGCGCGCCGACGGCGACGGGTCGCTGCTCACGAAGATCGTCGTCCAGAGCACGAAGGACGAGTCCGAGAAGGAGATCGAGGTCGCCGGCCTCTTCTTCGCCATCGGCCACGTGCCCAACACGTCCTTCCTCGGCGGCCAGCTCGAGACCGACGACACGGGGTACCTCGTGACGAAGCCGGATTCGACGGCGACGAGCGTCGAGGGCGTGTTCGCCGCGGGCGACGTGCAGGACAAGGTCTGGCGCCAGGCGATCACCGCCGCGGGCACCGGCTGCATGGCCGCGCTCGAGGCCGAGCACTTCCTCCAGGCCCACGGCTGAGCTGCGCTCAGGCCGCGCGCGCCGCGGCCACGAAGGCGGCCATCGCCGCCGCGTCCTTCACGCCCGGCGCGCTCTCGACGCCGCTCGCGACGTCGACCATGAACGGGCGCACGCGGCGCACGGCCTCGGCGACGTTGCCCGGGCGTAGGCCACCCGCGAGGAGCAGCGCGCGCTCGCCGGCCAGGCGCTCGGCGAGGGCCCACTCGAAGGCCGTCCCGGTGCCTCCCGGAGGCCCGCCGGGCACGCGCGCGTCGAGGAGGATGCGCTCGCCCGGGAAGGCACGCGCCCCCTCGACGTCCTCGGCGCCCCGCACGCCGATGGCCTTGTAGGCCCCCGGGAGCAGCGCGCGCACGTCCGCAGGGGTCTCGTCGCCGTGGAGCTGGACCGCGTCGAGGCCGAGGGTCTCGCGCAGCTCCGCCACCCGCTCGCGCGGCGCG
>JBCDGX010000583.1:0-4289 GCA_038750805.1 Myxococcota bacterium | reverse complement strand
CGCGCCCCCCCCGCGACGACGCGCTCGCAGCGGCCGCCGGCCCGCGCGGCCACGCTCACCGCCGGCGCGCCCCGCTCCCGGAGCGCGCGGGCCTCCCGCACGATGGTCTCGGCGAGCGGGGCCATGCTCAGGTCGCGCACGTTGGCGCGGACCGTCGTGCGCGGGGTCTCCTCGGTGCTGACGCCGACGATGCCGATGCGTCGCCCCGCGCGCTCCACGAGCACCGAGGGCGCGACGTTCGGCCAGCGCGCCGGTCGCCCCTCCACGAGGAAGTTCCCCCCGAGGAAAGGAACGCCGGCCGCCGCGGCCTCGGCGGCCCGGGCGAGGAGCGCCCCCCGCGGATCGTCCCCGGGGCCCGCCGCGGCGCGCGGCCCGACGGGCCCGTAGTCGAGCTCGTGGTTGCCGATGGCCGCCGCGTCGTAGCCGAGCGCCGCGAAGCCCCGCACCATCACGGCCCCCTCGCTCTCGTTCGAGGCGAGGGTTCCCTGCCACATGTCGCCGGCGCTCACGAGCACGACGCCCCCGCCGTCCTCGGCCCGGGCGGCGCGGAGGTTCGCGAGGTAGCCGCCGAGCCAGGGGAGGCGCTCCGCGTGCCCGTGCACGTCGTTCGTACCGATGACGCTGATGGTCACCGGCGCGTCGTCGCGGTCGCGCGCCGGGGCGGCCCCAGCGGGCGGCGACGGAGGGTCGCAGGCGAAGGCGGCGAGGAGGGCGAGGGCGAGGGCACGACGCACGGCCGGAGCCTCGCACGTTCGCTTCCGCCGCGGGACCGAGGCGTCGCGTCGCGGGCGTTGGCGCGGGGCGCCCGGCGGGGTAGAGCCTGGGCATCATGTCCACGAAGACGCCCGAGGCCGCCCCCGCCGATGCTCCCGCCCGGGACGACGACGGGCAGCCGGGCAATTTCATCGCCGACCGCGTGCGCGAGGAAGTCGCGGAGGGCCGCTTCGGTGCGCCCCCGACCATCGTCACGCGCTTCCCGCCCGAGCCGAACGGCTTCATCAACATCGGTCACGTGAAGTCCGTCGCGATGCAGTTCGGCATCGCCCGCGAGCACGGGGGACGCTGCAACCTCCGCTTCGACGACACGAACCCGCTCAAGGAGAAGGTCGACTACGTCGAGGCCATCAAGGAGGACATCCACTGGCTCGGCTTCCGCTGGGACCAGGAGCTCTACGCGAGCGATTACTTCGGTCAGCTCTACGCCTGGGCCGAGCAGCTCGTGCGCGAGGGCAAGGCCTACGTCGACGAGCGAAGCGAAGAGGAGATCCGCCGCACGCGCGGCGACTTCCATACGCCCGGCGAGGACCATCCCTCGCGGGATCGCCCGCCCGAGGAGAGCCTCGCGCTCCTCCAGAAGATGAAGGCCGGGGAGATCGACGAGGGCGCGGCGGTGCTGCGCGCGAAGATCGACATGCAGTCGAAGGACCTGAAGCTCCGGGACCCGCTGATGTACCGGATCCGCAAGGTCCCGCATCACCGCACGGGCGACGAGTGGTGCATCTACCCCATGTACGATTGGGCCCACGGACAGTCGGACGCCATCGAGGGCATCACCCACTCGATCTGCACCCTCGAGTTCGTGAACCACCACGCGCTCTACGACTGGTTCCTCATGGCGCTCCGCCTGAAGGACGCGCCCGACGCCTCGCCGCGGCAGATCGAGTTCGGGCGCATGAACCTGACGCACACGGTGCTCAGCAAGCGGAAGAACCTCCAGGTCGTCGAGAGCGGCATCGTCGAGGGCTGGGACGACCCGCGCATGCCGACGGTCAGCGGGCTGCGGCGCCGCGGCTACTCGCCGGAGGCCATCCGCGCCTTCGTCGAGCGCATCGGCGTGAGCAAGAACGACGGCGACGTGGACGTCGGGCTCCTCGAGCATGCGCTTCGGGACGACCTCAACGCGACCTCGCCGCGCTACATGGCCGTGCTCCGGCCGCTCAGGCTCACGATCACGAACTACGAGGGCGAGGGCGAGTCCTTCACGCTGCCTCATTTCGCCGATCGCGACGATCCCCCCACGCGCGCGGTGCCCTTCGGCGCATCGCTCTTCGTCGAGCGGGACGACTTCATGAAGGACCCGCCGAAGAAGTGGTGGCGCCTCGCGCCCGGCCGCGAGGTGCGGCTCCGCGGGGCCGCGCTCGTCACGGTCACGGACCTCGTCGAGGAGGACGGCGAGGTCGTCGAGCTCCGCTGCACCTGGGACCCGGAGAGCCGGGGCGGAAGCGCGCCGGACGGGCGCCGTGTGCGTGGCACCGTGCACTTCGTCGAGGCCAGCCAGGCGGTGGACGCCGAGGTGCGCCTCTTCGACCGGCTCTACACCGTGCCGCATCCGGAGGACGCCGAGGGCGGCTTCCTCTCGGTGCTCAACCCCGACAGCCGAGAGGTGCTCCGGGGCTGCAAGCTCGAGCCCGCGCTCGGTGCCCTCGCGCCGGAGACCCGCGTGCAGTTCGAGCGCCTCGGCTATTTCGTGGCCGACCGCCACGACCACGGGCCCGGCGCGCCGGTCTTCAACCGGACGATCACGCTCAAGGACAGCTGGGCCAAGCTGGCGAAGAAGCTCGGGCGCTGAGTCAGCCCTGGAGGAGGCGCGCCCGGTCGGCGGCCTCGGCGGGCGTGAAGGCCGCGCCGACCCAGGCCCCGTCCTCGTGCCAGAGCACGTTCAGCGCCTTGGCGTCCTTCGCGTGCTCGGTGACCTGCACGGGCACGTCGCCGCCGGGGGTGACGACGCGCGGCCGGCCGAGGGCCCGGTCCGCGAGGCCCGTGAGCAGGGACCAGCCGCCGAGCGCCACGACGAGCGCCACCATCGCGACGAGGCCCGGACCCTTCCGGGCGCCCATCAGGTCGAGGCCCGTGCCCTCCGCGAGGAGAAAGGTCGCCATCGCCGTGAGCACGATGCCGGCGAGGAAGCCCGCGCCGCCGAGGGCGACCCGGAGCGGCTTGGGGGCCCGGCGACACTCGAGGCACCAGCCCGTCTCGCTCCGGCTCAGCTCGCCTTCGCCCCGGAGGCCGGCGTCGCGGACGCCTCCCTCGGGCGTTCCGAAGCTCCCCGGGAACCGTTCCACCACGTGCATGGGTAGCAGGTACGGCCGTCGCGACCGTTCCTGCATGAGATGGTCGAAGGATCGCCCCGCACCCGCACCAGGGCTCTGATAGGGTCCGGATCCGAGGACTCCGGGTGAAGAAGGGCGACCGCATCGGGACCTACGAAGTCCTCGAGGAGCTCGCCAGCGGGGGCATGGCGCAGCTCTACCTGGGGCGCCGCGTCGGCCCCGCGGGCTTCGAGCGCCTGGTCGCGATCAAGGTCGTCCGGCCCTACCTGGCCGGCCAACCGGAGTTCGTCAGCATGTTCCTCGACGAGGGGCGGCTCGCGGCGCGCATCGCGCATCCGAACGTCGTGCACATCGAGGAGCTCGGTGAGGACGAGGGGCGCTACTTCCTCGTGATGGAGTACGTGCACGGCGTCGCGCTCTCCGAGCTGCTGGCGAACCTCGGTCGCCTCGAGCGCCGGCTCACGCCCGCGGCCGCGGTGGCCATCGCGATGCGCGTCGCCGCCGGGCTGCATGCGGCCCACGAGATCCGCGGCGAGGACGGGCGCCTCGTGGAGCTCGTCCACCGGGACGTGAGCCCGCAGAACGTCTTCCTCGCGTCGAACGGCGCCGTGAAGCTCATCGACTTCGGGATCGCGAAGGCCCGCGACCGGCTCCACGTCACGAGCCCGGGCACGGGGCTCCGCGGGAAGCTCCGCTACATGGCGCCAGAGCAGTTCCACGAGGCGCCGCGCATCGACCGGCGCACGGACGTCTACGCCCTCGGCGTGGTGCTCTGGGAGATGCTCGTCATGCGGCGCCTCTTTCAGGGGAAGCGCGACGACGAGGTCATCCGGGAGATCGTCGGTGGCGGGATGCCCTCTCCGGGGAGCCTCGCGCCCGTGCCTCCGGCGCTCGACGCCGTGGTCATGGCTGCGCTCGCCAAGGACCAGGACGCGCGGCCGACGACGGCGCGGGAGCTTCGCCTGCGGCTGCGGGAGGCCCTGCCGGAGGCGCTCGCCATCGACGACGTCGAGCTGGCGGCGATGCTCTGGGCGGTGTGCTCGGACGTGCTGAACGGACGTGGCCAGAGCGACGAGCGCCACTCGGGGCCGGGGATGAACACGCTGGAGCTCGCGGAGCTGCCGGTGAAAGCCCTCGAGTCCCTCACGCGGCCCCTCGACGCGGCCGAGGAGGCCGTGCGGCCCGCCTTCGCCCAGGTGCTCCCGAGCTCGGTCCCGCCGCCCGAGGCGCTGCAGGCGG
>JBCDGX010000582.1:0-4298 GCA_038750805.1 Myxococcota bacterium | reverse complement strand
GGCGTCGGGAAGCTCGAGGCGCTCTGGCGCGAGCTAGAGCTGGCGGACGTGATGCGCTTCGGCGTGCGGCAGATGACCGTGCTCCATCGCGTGCTCCTCGGCGGCGAGCGGGCCACGGGCCTCTTCGACGCCACCCCGCTGATCCGCCTCGTCGGCCAGGGCATCGACTGGCGGCGCCTCGGCCGGAACCTCCGCGAGGGGCACCTCTCGGCGATCACGGTCTCCGCGACGAACGTGCCCACGGGACGACCCGTGATCTTCGTCGACCGCGCGCCGGGCGTGGCCAGGCCCGGGCGCTTCAGCCAGCCGCAGGTTGTCGTCCGCGGCGTGCGCATCGGGCCCGCGCACGTGCTCGCGTCGGCGGCCATCCCGGTGGTCTTCCCGCCGATCCGCATCGGTCGGCAGCTCCATTGCGATGGCGGGCTTCGTCTGAACACGCCCATCGCGCCGGCGCTGCACCTCGGCGTGCGGCGCCTGCTGGTGGTCGGCGTGTCGGACCCCGAAAAGGAGGTGACGCAGGTCGTGCCCGACGACCGCTACCCCGGCGCGACCTTCCTCCTCGGCAAGGTGCTGAACGCCTTCCTCATCGACCACCTCAACTCGGACCTCGCCGAGCTCCAGCGCATCAACCAGCGCCTCGCGGACGGCATGGCGGTCTATGGCCCGCGCTACCTCGAGAAGATCAACGCGCGAGCCGTCGCCCGCGGCGAGCCGGCGCGGGGCATCGTGCCCGTGGTCAGCGTCCGGCCGAGCGAGGACCTCGGGGAGATCGCCTCGGCGATGCTCGCGAAGGGCCGGAAGCGCTTCGGGCGGGCGCTCGGCAAGCCGCTCCTCCGGCTCGTGGACGCCGGCGAGGGACAGGACGCGGACCTCGCCAGCTACCTCCTCTTCGATGGCGAGTACGCGCGGGCCCTGATGGACCTCGGGAGGAGGGATGCGATGCGCCAACGTGACGAAATCGCGTCACTTCTCTTCGATCAGGACGAATCGGGATAACTCGGAGCCGCTGTGGTCAGGCTGTGAATGGATCTGCCCATAACTCTGTAATCGCCGCGCTTTTGGCGAATGATGATCCTGTGCGTCATTCGTTGGTAAGCTGTCGAGGTCTCGATTGAGCCGCGTGAAACGGGCCCGGGACGACGCGCCGGCGGCTGACGCGGCGTCACCCGAGGAAGGTGCGGATCCGCGCACGGAGCACCTCCGGCGGGCCCTCGGAGCGCGCGACGCGGCGACACGCCTTCGCCATGCGGACGAAGGGCTCGCGATGCCGGCGATGGACCCCGAGGTGGGGATGCTGCTCGAGCGCCAGCGCTACCTCGGGCACCTCGAGCTGGGTGACCTGGCGGGGGCCGAGGCGGCGGCGGCGCGCATGGTCGCGAGCGGCGCGATGCCGGACGTGGCGCGGCACGAGCACGGCCGGGTGCTCGCGGCCCTCGGCCGTCACGACGAGGCCATCGCCGCCCAGCGCGCGGCGGCCGAGGCGGCGCCCGCGGACCGGCGCTCGTTTCATCGCTGGTGCCTCGCCTCAATCGAGGCGCAGGCCGGGGACCTCGAGGCTGCGCTGAGGACGCTCGCCGACGCCCTCGGCGAGGCGACTCGCGATCGCGCGCTCCTCGAGGCGCATGCGGCATGGCTGAACCTCCGTCTCGGGCGCGGCGTGGCGGACCTCCAGGGGCTCCGGGCGAGGCTGCGCGCGTCGCCGAACCGCGAGGGCTACGGCCAGTTCCTCCTCGGCATGCTGGCCCACGAGCTCGGGGACCGGCCCGCGACCGTGGCGCATCTCCGGGCCTTCCTCCGGCGAAACGCCCGCATCGACGAGGCGAAGCGCCGCACGCTCGAGCACGAGCTCGCGGCGGCGCGGCGTGTGCTCGCGCTGCTCGTCAGCAGCTAGCTCCTGGCGAGCTCGCGGACGGCCTCGATCATGGCGAGCGCTCGCTCCTGCGAGGCCACCGCGACCTGGTTGATGCCGACGATGGCGCCGGCGAGAAGCGGCGCGAGCTCGGGCCGGCGGAGCGCGGCGACGAGCCCCGCTTCGAGCCCCTCGAGGTAGCGGGCCGTGGCGGCGGGGCTGGCTGCGCCGGTCGCGAGCTCCCGCACGATGAGGCATCCGGCCGGCGTCGTCGCATCACGGATCTGCGCGGCCAGGCGGTCGAGGAAGGGCCCGACGCCCGCACCGGGCACGAGGAGAGCGAAGAGCACGGCCTCGAGCCGCTCCACGTAGTGCCCGGCGGCGCGCTCGTAGAGACCACGCTTGCCGCCGAAGCTGTTGTAGATGGTCGAGCGGTCGACACCCGTCGCTTCCTCGAGCTCCCGCAGCGACGCCGCGAATCCGCGCCGCCAGAAAACGTGGAGGGCCGCCTCGAGCACGGTGCGCTCGTCGAACGCGATGGGCCGGCCGCGTCGCGTGTCCTTCGTGCTCACGGGAGATCCCTAGCGCCGCCACATCAGCGCGGAAGCGACGTCCGAGGCGCGTTTCGGCCTCCTCACGGGCCACCTTCGGCGGCTAGTGGTGCGCCTGCGTCATGGCTGTCTTGCATTCTACACCGATCGAAGCAGAAATCGGCGGAAGGGAAATCGAGCATGCCTGCAGCCACGCTACGCTTCGTCCTCCGAGCCTCGCCGCGCCACCGTGGGGAACCCCGATGAGCCCGCCGAATCCGCTCGCCGCCCGCCGGGACGACGGGACCGACTGGACCTTCGGGGGCACCTGGCCTCACGCGCCCCGGTGGTTCGACTCGGCCGACGGCCGCATGCACTACGTCGACGTCGGCCCCCGCGAGGGCCGGCCGATCGTGATGGTTCACGGCAATCCGACGTGGGGCTATCTCTACCGCCGCTTCATCGAGGCCGTGGTGGCGGAGGGCTACCGGGCCATCGTACCGGACCACCTGGGCTTCGGTCGCTCGGCGAAGCCCGACGTGCCAGCGCTCTACGGCATCCCCGAGCACGGCGACCGCTGCGACGCGCTCCTCGAGTCGCTCGACCTCGAGGACGCGACCATCGTCGTCCAGGACTGGGGCGGGCCCATCGGCCTCACCTGGGCCGCGCGGCATCCCGAGCGCCTTCGAAGCCTGGTGGTGCTGAACACCTTCGCGCACCGCCCTCCGGGGAAGGTGCCGCTGCCGCTCCCGCTGCGCCTCTTTCGCACGCCGGGCCTTGGCGAGCTCATGGTCAAAGGCATGAACGCCTTCACCACGAAGTTCCTCTTCGGCGATGGCGTCGTTCATCCCGAGCGCCTCGGCGACGCCGAGCGTGCCGCTTATCTGGCCCCCCACCCCACCTGGGCCTCGCGCACTCCGGTCCTGGTATTCCCTCGGGAGATCCCCGCGGGTCCCGAGGGCCGCGTCGCGGACTTCCTCGAGGGGGTCCACGCCAAGCTCGTCGCGGGGATGGCGGGAAAGCCCGTGCTCGTCGCCTGGCCGATGAAGGACATCGCCTTCACGCCGGACATGCTCGAGACCCTGTGGTTGGCCGACTTCCCCGACGCCGAGGTGCTCCGCGTCGCCGAGGCCGGCCACTACATCCAGGAGGACGCGCACGAGCAGGTGATCCCTCGGCTGCTCCCGTTTCTGGAGCGCGCCTAGATCCCGGCGGGGCGACGGCGCGGTCTTCCGCGGGCACGCCGTGCGGTCGCCGATCGCGACCCGGCCGTGCTTGTCGCTCGCGTCGATCCGGCGCTAAATGCGTCGCGCATGGCCCACTCCGTCCTCGACGACGCACACGCCGCTCGCCTGAGCGATGACCGAGACGGGGCGCTCCGCACGGCGACCGCGATTCTCGACGCCGATCCCGCCCAGCTCGCCGCAGCGCTGCTCCTCGCCGAGCTTGCCATCGAGGGCGACCGGCCCTTCGTGGCCGGGGAGGTGGCGGCGCGGCTGGTGGACGCCTTCACCCGCCGGGGCGACCTGCCCCGGGCCGTGGCCGCGGCGAAGGTCGCCGGCGCCGGCGGCGAGAGCGAAGGGCCGCTGCTCGCCAAGGCGGCGAAGGCCTTCGGCAAGGGGAGCGCGCGCCTCGCCGACGTGGCGCCGACCCCGCCGCCGCTCCCGGCGAGCGTGGCCATCCCGCCGACGCTCGCGTCGGCCCGCGGCGACGGCCTCCTCGACGCCGCCGAGGCGGCGCTCCAGCGCTACCTCGCGACGGACGACGGCGCGCCAGCGGACGCTCAGGTGCCCGTGCTCCCGCTCTTCGCGGAGCTCGCGCCCGGTCCCCTCGCGCAGCTCCTCGAGGGCATGACGCTCCGGGCGCTCGGGAGCGACGAGGCGCTGATCGAAGAGGACGCAGAAGGGACGCTCGTATGG
>JBCDGX010000581.1:0-4310 GCA_038750805.1 Myxococcota bacterium | reverse complement strand
CGGCAGGCGCCCTCGTCGTCGCCGCAGGCCGTGCCGACGGCCGGGTCGGTCTCGTCGATGGCGCCGTTGCAGTTGTCGTCGAGGCCGTTGCAGACCTCCGGGCCCGTCGGCGTGCACTCGCCCGTGCACGTGAGGCCCTCGTCGATGCCTCCGTCGCAATCGTCGGCGAGGTCGGTGCAGACCACGACGACGCGCACCCCCCCGGGGCGCGAGATGCTGCACTCGGTGCCCGAGCCGTCGGCGCGGCATTCGATGGCGCCGGTGCCCTGGCAGATGCCGATGCCGTCGTCCGCGCAGGCGTCGCCGAGGCCCGGGAAGCCCTCGTCGATGGCGAGGTCGCAATCGTCGTCGGCGCCGTTGCATTGCTCGACGCGGATCGCGCCGGCCACGAGGCGCGTGAGCGTCGGGACGAGGTCCCCCGGCGTCCGCACGAAGGTCGCGTCCCGCGCGTCGCCGCTGCCCGCGCGGGCGATGGCGTTCAGCGACGCCTCCTCGCTCGCGAGCACGCTGACGGCGACGACCTCCACCTCGATGCCCGCGTCGAAGAGCGCCTCGGCCGCCGTCGCCGGGTCGCCGTCGCAGCTCTCCGCGCCGTCGGTGACGAGGATGACCGAGTAGCCCCGGCACGCCGTGCAGGGGTCCGTGGTCTGGATGGGCGTGATGTAGTCGAAGGCCGCGTCGAGGGCGCCCTCGAGGGGCGTCGGGCCCGTCGCGCGGAGCTCGCAATCGCCCCCGTCAGCGTGCGCGCAGTAGTCGCCCGTGGCCGTGCCCGTGCGGAAGTCGGTCTCGCGGCCGTCGAGCCAGCGCACGACGTCGCGCGTGTCCGAGCCGAAGCCCGCCAGGATGTCCGCGCCGCGCCGCGGATCGCCGCAGCTCCCCGCGTAGTTGATGCACTCCTCGCCCGTCGAGACCCGGCGGATGGTGCGCGTACCGGCACCCACGTCGACGATGCACTCGACGGGACCGGTGTTGTCGCCGGGGTCGTCGTAGGTCGCGAAGATGCCGGCGCATTCGATCCACGCGGCGAGCTGGCAGCTCTGGTCGGCGCTCGTGTCCTGGGCGTAGCGCGCCAGGGCGAAGTCGATCTCCGGGTAGTTGCTGATCAGCTGGCTCACGGCTTCCTTGGCGAGGAAGAGGCGCGCGTCGTTCGCGTCGCCGTCGCCGTCCGTGTCGAGGCCCGGATGCTCGAGGGAGCCGTCGCCGAAGGTCGGGCCGCCGTCGAGGTCCTGGAGCATCGACGCCGAGGTATCGAGGATCACGAGCACGCGCGGCTCGTCGCAGACCGGCGGCGCCGTGCAGCCCGCGCCGACGGTGTCGGGCACGCAGCTCGTGGCGACGCCGGCGGTGCAGGCGTCGAGGCTCGTGGCGCAGCTCCCGAGGCCGCAGGTGAAGGTGCCGAGCCCCTCGTCGACGAAGCCGTCGAAGTCGTTGTCGAAGCCGTCGCAGGTCTCGCCCTGGTAGAGCCGGTTGAGCTGGAGCTCGCCGGCCCCGCCGCCGGCCTCGCCTTCGCAGATGGGGCATTCGCCGCCGGCCGCGCCGCCGACGTCGAAGTCCGCGCCTGCCGCGATCGCCTGGCCGCGGCTGAGGAGGCTGATGAGGCCGCCGCCGCCCCCGCCGCCGCAATCGTCGCAGGTGCCGCCGGGGGCCTGGGCGTTCGTCGGGCAGTCCTCGCTGCGCACGCCGGCCCGGGCGTTCGTGTCGCCGCCGAGGCCGCCGGCCGCGCTGAGCACGGCCGTGTCGGCCACGGTGAGCACGTCGGCGACGACCAGGATGGTGCCGCCCGCGCCGCCGCCGCCGGAGTCGTTGCCCGTGCCGCAGCCGCGCTTGCCGTCGGCGTCGAGGGTACCGGCGATGGTGACCGAGCCAGTCTCGGTCGCGTTCACGCCGGCGAGCACGATGCGACCGCCGCCGGGCCCGCCGACGACGGGCTGGGAGCCGAAGCCGTCGCCGTCCCGGCAGCCCTTGTCGCCGCCGGCCGCGCCGAACTCGACCTCCCAGATCGAGTGGAAATAGCCGGCGCCGGCCACGGTCGGGAGGCCGTCGAGGTCGTTGCAGTTCGCGCGCGACGAGCAGGCGCTCCCGGCCGCGTTCAGCGTGTTCCCGCAGTCCTCCTCGAACTCCTCGGGGAACTGGCAGGTCGTGCGCGAGCCGAAGACGAAGCAGTCCTTGGTGCCGCGCCCGCCGGCGCCAAAATGCGCGCCGCCGCCGCCCGAGTCGCGCACGGAGCAGCCGCCGGCGCCTCCTGCGCCGGGGACCGGGCCGTCGCCGTCGCCGCAGCGCAGGACCTGGTAGCCGGAGCCCCGGGCGCTGATGGTCGAGGTCGCGTCGACGAGGATCGCGTCGGCGACGAGCACGAGGTTGCCCGTGCCCTCGCGGTCCGTGCCGTCGAAGGGCAGCACCTCGATGCGGCCGCCGTTGATGACCTCGATGCGGCTGAAGCGCTGCACGCCCCCGAGCACCCGGGTCTCGCCGTCCACGATGAGGTCCTGGGCCCGGGCGCCGGTCGGCAGGACGCCGAGGGCCACGAGCGCGAGACCGAGAACGAGGGACACGCGCGTCACAGAACGCCCGTACGGCAGGTGGCCCGAGAATTAGTGGCCGCGCCCGCAACGTTCGGACGACGAGTCGGAATCCCGTGGGCGAACGTGATTCGTCTCGCGCCCTCGCGGCGCGGGGCCCGCGCGAGGAACGCGGCCACCGCTCTCAGTCGGCGAGCCCGGCCGCGTCGCTGACGAGGCCGAGGATCTCCATCGCGTCGCCGATGGCCTCCGAGTAGCCCTCCGGGAGCGCGTCCAGGGCGCGCCCCTCGAGCTCGCCGCGGACCCACTCTGCGACGGCCTCCTCCACGTCCTCGACGCCCGGCGGCGGCTCCACGTCGGGCCCCTCGCCGAGGTAGCCGATCCAGAGCGTCGCCCAGGAGACGACGCGGGCCTTCTCGAGCTCGAGGCTGAGCCAGACGCCCCCGGAGACCCCGGCCGTGTCCGCCGCCTCCTCGAGCATGTCGAAGAAGCGGAGGTTGGCCTCGACCTGCGCGCGAACCTCCTCGTAGCCGCCGCCGCTCCCGTCCGAGAGCACGCCGAGCGTGGAGCCCGTGTCCTCGTGCACGGCCCAGAAGGCCACGGGATCCCCATCGCTCGGGACGAGCACAGAGTACGCGCCGAAGCCCAGGTAGGGCTGCATCACCGCGTTCCAGCGGTCCTCGTTCGGCGTGTCGCGGAAGGCCGCGCGCACGTCCCGGGCGGGCATGGCCATCAGCTCCTCGCCCTCGAGCTCGCTGAGCGTGGAGGTGGGGAAGAGCGCGCCCTCGACGGCCGCGAGGTGGAGGCTCCGCGCGACGCTCAGGTCCCACGCGGCCTCGGGCGCGAGGCCCATGGTCGCCCAGGGCGCGAGCGGGAGGATGTCGACGCGGCGGTCGCGTCCGACGCCGAAGCGCGGCGTCCGGGAGACGAGCACGGGCCGCGGCCGCGCCACGAAGGTGTGCGAGCTGGCGCCCTCGTAGCGCGCGAGCGCCGCCGTCGCGTAGAGCTCGGGGACGGGACGCCGGACGCCCGCTTCCATGGCCTCGACCCAGGCCTCGTAGTCGCCGCGGCAGCGGACGACCTCGCGGTACGTGAGCATGTCGCCGAGCCACTCGTCGAGCAGCACGGAGAGCGGCGGCGCCCCGCCCTCGAAGCCGACGACGTAGCTGCCCATGAGCGCCGCCTTCACGGCCTCGACGTCGGCCTGCGTGCTCGGGCGCTCGGCGGGATCGACCGGCGCGCCGGCGAGGCGACGGGTGACCTCGTCGCCGTCGATGGAGACGGTGAGGTAGAGGCCCGTCATGCCGTAGACGCCAGCGCTCGTCGCCGGCACCTCGTAGGCGGTCGTGGCCTCGGCCGGGGTCCCTTCCAGGGCGACCCGCACGGCGCGCGTGGGCGGACCTTCGCGCGGCGCCGGGTAGAGCACCTCGTAGGCGGGCCGGTCGAGGGAGGCGAGGTAGGTCTCGAGGGCCGCGGCCGAGGACGCCCGGTCCGTCACGGGCACGACCTCGCCGCCCGTGAGCGAAGCGAGCTCGCCGGAGATGTCCATGGCGCCCTCACCGACGGGCGGGCTCTTGAGGAAGAGAATCGGCGCGCCGCCCCGGGCGATGGCAGCCCGGGCCTCCTCCGCGAAGGGCATATCGTCGGGCCAACCGTCGCTGACCACGACGACGAGGTCCGGGTCCCGGGCCTCTGCCTCGCTCATGGTCCGCCAGAGCGCCGAGGACCGGCCGTCGATGCTCCGGAGTTGGGCCTCGAGGGCGCTCGGGTCCGACGTCCAGGGCTGGAAGG
>JBCDGX010000580.1:0-4315 GCA_038750805.1 Myxococcota bacterium | reverse complement strand
GTCGACCTCGCGCGTGGGCGCGTTCGGGAGGGCCTGGCGCCGGGCCGCCGTCTCCCCGTCACGGAGCGCGTGACCGCGCCTCAGGCTCGGCCCGCCGAGCGCTCCCTCCAGCCCCGGGGGAAGCGCCGAGGGCGGCGCCGGGCGCTCCGAGCACGAGGGCAGCACCGCCAGGGGGAAGGGCGCGAGCAGCGAGCGGAGCAGAGCTCGGCGCGGGAGCGGCATGCGCGAAGCATGGGAGCATGGGAGCGGCCCTGCGGAAAGCGCGCGAGCGCACGCGAAATGGAACGCGTATCATTCGGCGTGGCCAAGCTGGTACCCGTGCTCGTCGTGCTCGCTCTCGCGTTCGCCGGACCGCCGCGCGCCGCAGCCCAGGACGTCCGAGCGAGCGCGGTCGCGCCTTCGCCCCCCGCACGCTACGCGCGCACGAGCCAGGCGCCGCTCCTCCCGCAGCGCTTTCAGCTGAGCGTCGACCTCCTTCGGCCCTTCATCGGCGAGTACCGCGTCGAGCTCGCCTGGGCCGTCTCGCCGCGCCTCGTCGTCACGCTGGCGCCCAGCGGCGTGCGGGGGCATCGCGTCGCCGGCCATGGCCTCGTGGGCGGAGGGCTCGAGCTCGCGGGGCGCTTCCACCTCCTGCCCGAGCCGGGACCGACGGGGCTCTTCGTGGGCCTCGGCGTCGGCGCGGGACGGCTTCGACCGCTTCAGGGGGGAGGCCGCCCGAGCCCCGTCCTCCACGCCGACGCGCGCCTCGGCTACGTCTGGGCCTTCGGCGACGCGCTGCTCGGCCTCGCCGCGGGCTCGGGCTACGTCGACAGCCGTACCGAAGGCGGGTACCGCGGCTTCTACCCGGTGGGGCGCCTGACGCTCGGCGTCGCCCTCGGGCGCCGTTGGCGCGCCGGGGAGCTCGAGCCCGCCGCGGGCGCGCGTCCCCTCGGGCCGCCCGGCGCCGGCCGCTCCCGCTGAACTCCCTCAGGCGACGAGGACGAGCGCCACCACCGACGCGAGCGCCAGCGCCCCGTGCGCGACGAGCACGGCGCGGCGTACCCGGTCCTTCAGGACGCCCTCGACGCCGCCGCCGTAGAGAACCCCGTCGGCCGGGGCGGTCTGGCGTGCGCTCTCGCGGAAGCCCTCGAGCGGGGGAGCGAAGGTGCCGACGAGCGTCGCGCTCGCCTCGGCCATCAGCACCCCGTGGCGCCTCAGCCCCGGCTCGAAGGCGAAGCTGAGCCCGCCCGGGCCGAGGACGCACCCTCCCCCTTCCGCGTCGAGCTGGAGGCGTCCCGTGAAGGCGCGGCGTCCCGGGGCCGCGCCCGGGTGCATCGCCTCGACGCGACCGAGCCGGTGCGCCCGAAGCAGGGCCTGCGTGGCCAGGAGCGCGAGGCCCCAGAGCAGGACGAGGAAGAGGAGCGCACCCGGCGTGGCGTCTCGGGCTGCGGCGACGCCGAGGGCCGCCGCGAGCAGCGCGTGCGCCGAGAGGTGTCCGGGGATCGCGGGAAGGAGCCCCGCGTCGTCCGCGAGCGCACCCCTCACGCGACGGTAGACCACGACCAGGATCGCGCTCGCCGCGACCGGGTAGAGCGCGAGGCTCGCCCAGACCACCAGCCATCCGGTGTCGTGGAGATCCAGGGCCCCCGCGAGCACCGGGGGCGCGAAGAGGGCGACGCCCGAGAGCGCGATGGCCGCGAGGCGCTGCCAGGCCGGCACGAGCTCCGTCACCCGGAGGGCGACGCCGATGCGCTCGCGGACGAGGGGCGGGCCCTTGGGGTCGAGGGAGACCATCGCGAAGAAGAGCGTGGGGGCCACGATCCAGCCCACGAGCACGTAGAGCAGGGGCAGCACGATCAGCGGCGCCGGCCCCGGGGGGCCGTGCGCGGAGAGCAGGGCGACCGCCGCGAAGCCCACGACGAGCGCGAGCCCATAGAGCGCCGTCGCGACGAGATGGGGCGCCGGAGAGCTCCGGGGCCGCTCCCCGACCGCGAGCGCGAAATGGCGCACGCAGAGGGCGCCGACGAGGCCGCCGAACATCGGGATCCCGATGAGCGCGAAGGTGAGCACGATGGCCATGCCGATGCCGGCCGCCCCGCCGAGCGTCGCCGCCGGATCCGCGAGGAGCCCGCCGCTCCCGACCACCGCGCCGTTCGGAAGCGGGTCCGCCCAGCCCGGGTCGCGGGCGGGAGCTTCGCTCCGTGCCGTGGTGCTGCCGCCTGCGCTGGTCATCGTCATGCCTCCGGTCACGCTCCCGCGCGCTCGCCCGCCTGAAAGCGTACGGCGGCGCGAGCGCATTCCCCCTCGGCCCTACCAGCGCGACATTTCGCGCTCGTAGAGGCGGACGAGGCGCTGTTCGTCGAGGCGGTTCGGAGCGGCCGGCGTCGGGTCCGGACCCATGTCGCGGGGGAAGTCGAAGAGCCCCGCGAGCGTCGCGGCGTCGAGGTAGCGGAGCTCCCCCGCGAGGCTCGGGGCGAGCGCCGCCGGGGGATCGAGGGGCCTCGGGCTCACCAGGCTGAAGCCCCACTCCCCGAAGCTCGGGACGGCCGCGTGGTAGGGCCGCGTCCAGAGGCCCGCGGCGCGGAGGGTGGCGTCGATGCACCAGAAGCTCCGCCGCGCGTAGAGCGGCGACGTGCTCTGGACCGCGGCCACGCCCTCCGGGCGGAGCGCCGGCGCCAGGAGCCCGTAGAAGCGGCGCGTGTAGAGCTTGCCCAGGCTGAAGTTGTTCGGGTCCGGGAAGTCGACGATGGCGACGTCGAAGGGGGCCTCTGCGCCGCCCTCGTCCAGCCAGACCATCGCGTCGTCGTGCACCACCTCGACGCGCGCGTCGTCGAGGCTCCCGCCGTTGAGCGCGCGCAGCGCGGGAAGGCGTCGGGCCAGCTCCGTCACCGCGGGGTCGAGGTCGACGAGCACGACGGCCTCGACGCTCGGGTAGCGGAGGATCTCCCGCACCGCGAGCCCGTCGCCACCGCCCAGCACCAGCACCCGTCGGGCCTCCAGACCGCGCTCGGCGAGGGCGGCGAAGGCCGGGTGCACGAGGGCCTCGTGGTAGCGGTACTCGTCCGCGCTCGCGAACTGGAGGTTCCCGTTGAGGAAGAGCTGGGTGCCACCGCTCCGGCTCCGCGTGACCACGAGGCGCTGGTAGGGGCTCTGCTCGGCGAACACGACCGGGTCCGCGTAGAGCGCCTGCTCGTTCACCACCTGGAGCGCGTCGGCCCGCACGAGGCCCGCGGCGAGGAGCGCGGCGATGAGCACCCCGCCGACGCGCACGCGCCACACGTCGCCCGGCGTGAGCACGGGCCGGAGGATGCGCGTGCCCGCGATGGCGACCCCGGCGTTGAGCAACCCGAAGACCAGCGAGGTGCGCGTGAGCCCGAGCTCGGGCACCAGTACGAGCGCGAAGAGCAGCGACGCCACGAGGGCGCCCACGTAGTCGAAGGTCAGCACGCGCGCGACGAGCTCCCGGAAGTCGAGCTGCTCCCGGAGGATGCGCATGAGGAGCGGGATCTCGAGGCCCACCAGGCAGCCGATCACGAGCAGAAGTCCGTAGAGCACGACGGCGAAGCTGTCCGCGTAGGCGAAGGCGAAGAAGAGCACCGGCGCGGAGGTGCCCCCGATGAGCGCGCAGGCGAGCTCGACCTCGAGGAAGCGCCGCGCCACGTCCTCCCCGACGAAGCGCGAGGCGTAGCTCCCGAGGCCCATGGCGAAGAGGTAGACGCCGATGGTCGTCGAGAACTGGGTGACCGAGTCCCCGAGCACGTAGGAGGCGAGCGCGCCCGCCAGGAGCTCGTAGACGAGCCCCGACGTCGCGATCACGAGGACCGTCAGATAAAGCAGCGGCGCGCTCAGGGGGGCGCGCGGTGCCGGCGGAGAGGGCTCGTCGGCCATGCGAGAGGCCGCGCGCGCTCAGCCGTGCATGGCGGCGGAGACGATCAGCGCGAGGCCGATGATGACCGAGCCGATCACGATGCCGAGGGCCGTGTTCTGGTCGTCCTCGATCTCCTTCTTCAGGGAGAAGGGCGCCGCCTTGCCCATCACCCAGAAGGCCACGGCGAACATGAGGATGCCGATGAGGCTGAAGACGAGGGCCTGGGCGAGGCCGTTTACGAGGGCGCCGAGGTCGAGTCCCATGGGCCGGGAGGCTACCAAGATTCGCGCCGAAGTTAGCCACCCTTGGCGAGGTGCCGCCGTCGGCGGAACGCCAGGACGATCCCCGGGAGCAGGAGCGCGAGACCGAGGGGCACGAGCCAGGCCTCGCGCGGGGGCACGTGGGCCTTCAGCGTGAGCGTCCCCTCGCGCGGGCCCCGGGCGTGGGCGCGGAGGCACCAGGCCCCGG
>JBCDGX010000579.1:0-4318 GCA_038750805.1 Myxococcota bacterium | reverse complement strand
GTCTACGCCACCGCCGGCGGGGGTGCGCGCCGACTCGCGACGCTCGAAACCCAGCGCACGCTCTCCGAAGCGCTCGAACAGGACCTGGCGTGGGCCGACGGCGAGTGGCTCGTTGCACGGCCCGACGGAGTCGCCGCCTTCGACGCCGGGAGCGGCGACCCGCGTCCCGCGCCCTCCTTCGCGGGCCAGGTGCTCGAGCTGAGCGAGCTAAACGCGGACGGCGTCGGCTACGCGGTGACGGCGAACACCACGGGCATGGTCGCCTACGACCTGGAGAGCGCCGGCTGGGTGGTCATCGCGCGCTGAGCGCGAAGCGTCGGGCCTTCGGTCGCCGACGCTCGAAGCCCCGGGCGCTCTGCCGCCGCTGCCCTCTCCGAGCTTTCGGGCGCGAAGCCGCGGGAGGCCCCGTACGCAACCGGTCTGCGCGCCGGTCGAGGCCCTCTGCGATATGTTGGAGGCCCCATGCCCGAGAGCGCGCTCCCCCCTTCCTTGGCCGAGCTCGGCCCGCCGCGCCTGCTCAGCGCCGACGAAGTGCTCCGGATGGTCGCCGCCGGGCTGCTCGTGGACGAGCGCGTCGAGCTCCTCGACGGAGTGCTCTACGCCATGAGCCCCCAGGGCCCTGCGCATTCGGCGTCCTCGGTGTGGCTCCATCAGCGCCTCGCCGCTCGCTATGGTGAGAGCTTCTCCGTCTACGACCACTCGACCTTTCGGCTGAGCGACGTTTCGCTACCGGAGCCCGACCTCGCCGTCGTGCGTGGCCGGCCCCTCGACTTCTATGCGCGGCACGTTCGGCCCGCGGACATCGTCCTCCTCGTCGAGATCAGCATGACCAGCCAGCGCCGGGACCGGGCGAAGGCCGCGCTCTACGCGGCTGGCGGCGTCCCCGTCTACTGGCGCGTCGACCTGCCTACGCGCCGCGTCGAACTGCACACGCAGCCCGCCCCGGGAGGCTACGCGCAGCTCGCCTCCTACGGCGCCGACGAGCCGGTTCCACTCCCCGAGCTCGGCACGGAACTCGCCTTCGCCGAGCTCTTCCGCGCCGGCTGAGACGCTGCGCTTCCTCGGCCGAGGCTGAGCCCCGCCGTCGTCAGAGCCCGAGGCGCTCGGTCAGGCCCTTCACCGCGGTGAGCTCGTGGGGGCTGAGCTGGCCGTCGACGAGCGCCGCAGCAGCGAGCTCGTCGACGAGTTCGCGACGCGTCGCCTCGGGGAGCCCCCGCACCACGGCCTCGGCCTCCTCGACGTCCTCCATCGCGTAGACCCGGTCCCGCTCCACGTCGGTGAGGCCGAGCGCATCCATCGCGCGCGTGAGGAACGCCTTCTCCGGCGCGGCCATGATCCCGTCGGCGCTGAGCACGTGGGAGAGCAGGAGGCAGCGAGCGACGCGGTGGTCCATGGGCCGAAGCTACGCGGCCCGGTCCGAGGTGTCAGCACCCGGCGCGTCGACGGGCGATCAACGCGCGGCGAGGATGCCGAGGGCCACCGCGACGATCACGAGGAGCACGCCGAGCAGCACGCGAGCGACCCCGCCCCGGCGCGGCGGCAACGCCGGCTCCACCACCTCCGCGTGCGGCTCGGCGAGCGGGCGGGCGGCCAGCTCCGGGAGCGCCGCCGCGAGCCGCTCGTCCATGCGCACCATGTCGAAGCTGTCCGAGGACGGCGGGTCCGGGACGAAGCTCGGGCGCGTCGCTTCCTGCACGAGCTTCTCGTCGAAGTAGCTCGTCTCCGTGAACTGGTCCGAGTACTTCGAGGTCCGGGCCTTGCCGCGCGGCACGGGGGTCTTCGGCGCCGCCGGCGCCTCTTCGGCCTCGCCGTCCGCGTCCTTTGCGGCGAGCCGTCCCGCCGGGGCCGGGTCCTTCAGCGTCGGCGGCTCGTCGCGCTGCGGCGGGGCGAAGGGATCCCCGCTCACGTCCACGGCGTCGAGGGCCGCGAGGTGCGATCCGGGATCCCGGATGAGCGCCGTGATGTCCCCGGAGTCCTCGTCCCAGCCCGGCGCGCCCCGCACAAAGGCCTCCCGGGAGGTCGCCGGCGACCCCGGGCGAAGGAGAGACGCAGGCAGCTCCGAGCGCACGTCCGCGTCGAAGCGCGTCCGGACGTCGTCGAGGTTCGCGAGGCTCGCCCCCACGCGCCGGAGCGCGCTCTGCATGGCCTCGGCGTCGGCGAAGCGTCGCTCCTGGTCGAAGGCCAGCGCGCGGTCGACGACCGCCGCGAGCGCCGCCGGCACCCTCGGCGCCAGGACGCTGACGGGCGTCGCCTGACGCGACGCCGCGTCGATCAGCGTCTGCATCTCCGTCTCCGCGTGATGCACGGGATGCCCCGTGAGCATCACGTAGAGGATCGCACCGGCGCTCCAGAGATCGGAGCGCCCGTCCACCAGGTCCCAGGCCCCGCGCGCCTGCTCCGGCGCCATGTAGGCCGGCGTGCCGAGGAGCGCGCCCTGCCGCGTGTGCCCGCGCGCCGCGGAGAGCTCCGCCAGCCGCGCGATCCCGAAGTCGAGGAGCTTCAGCCCGCCGCCCTTCAGCAAGAAGACGTTGTCCGGCTTGATGTCCCGGTGGATCACGCCGGCGTAATGTGCCGCCACGAGCACGTCGAGGAGCCGGTCGGCCACGGCGATGGCGTCCTCGGCGCTCAGCGGGCCCTCGCGACGCACGCGCACCTCGAGGCTCTCCCCATCGAGGAGCTCCATCACGAGGAACGCGAGGCCCTCCTCGCTCTCACCGTCGTCGAGGACGCGCACGGCCCCGGGGTGCCGCACCTTGTTGCCGACGTAGCCCTCGCGAAGAAAGCGCTCGCGCACGTTCCGCGACTCCACGTGCCGGGGGTGGAGCAGCTTGATCGCGACGCGGTGGCCGTTCCGATGCGTCGCCGCATAGACCGCGGCCATGCCACCGAGGCCGAGCAGCATGTCGAGGCGCCACTTCGATTGAAGCACCGTGCCCAGGCGCGCCATGGCCTGCCCGAAGAGCGGGTGCAGGTGCTTCCCGGCCGTGCGGAGGCCCGGGCGGACGCGTCCCTCGAGCTCGGCAGCCCGGATGGCCTTGGCACTCTCCGCTTCGCTCACCCGCGTGTCCTGCCTTCCCCAGGGGACCAAGCAGCCTATCAGCCCCGCGAAGGGCGCGAGAACCGCGCTCAGCGAATGCGCGCCTGCCGGAGGAGCTCCCCCCAGGACGGCCGGTTGCCGCTCAAGAGGAGCCCGATGCGGAAGAGCCGCGCGCCCACGCGGATGGCGAGCCAGGTCGAGAGCAGGAGCACCGCGAGCGCGAGGACGATCTCCCAGGCAGCGATGCCCGCCGGGTCGAGGGACGTCCGGACCACGACGGTCAGCGGCGCGCTGAACGGGAGCACGGTGAGGAGCCGGCCGACGCCCCCGTGCGGCTCCTCGAGGAGGATCACCAGGAGCATCAGCGGGAGCACGGCGAGGAGCGCCCAGCCCAGGGTGAGCTTCTGGCTCTCGGGCACGCTGCTCCCGAGGGAGCCCGTGGCCAGCATGAGCGAGCCGATGAAGAGGTAGCCCAGCACGAAGAAGAGCGGCGAGATCGCGAGCGCCTCCCAGGGAATCGGGATCGAAAAGCGCGTCACGAAGGCCGCCGCGGTCCCGGCCCCGCCCACGACCATGGCCGCCCAGACCACGAACTGGAGGAGCCCCGCGCCCCCGAGGCCGAGGAGCTTGCCCGTGAGGAGCTCGTCCGGATCCGTCGAGCTCAGGAGCACCTCGACGAGCTTGCTCTCCTTGTCCAGCGCGACGGTCTGCACGAGGTAGCCGCTCGCGCTGAGCAACGCCGTCAAGAGCAGCACGCCGAGCAGGAAGGGCACCGCCGAGCGCACGAGGAGCTCGAGGGCCTGGTCCTGCGCCGAGCGCCGCCCGCCCTCGCGGGTGATGGTCTCGCGCTCGAGGCGCAGCGGCTCCATGGCGCGCTCGCGGGTCGCGTCGTCGACGCTCGCGCCCCGGAGGAGCCGGTCCACGAGGAGGCGGCCGAGCACGGGCTCGACGGTCGCGCTCCGCACGCTGAGGAGCGGCCCGGCCTCGGCCGCGAGCACGCGCACGCGGCCCTCGGCGACGTAATCGGCGCCGATGACATAGACGGCACCGAGGCGCCCGGCGCGGAGGGCCTCGAGGCCCGCGTCCTCGTCCGGGAGGCGCTCGAGCACCACGGACTCGAGCTCGAGGTGGCCGTCCGGGTCGAAGAGCTCGGGCCCGAGGAGCTGGGCGTCGTCCACGACGCCGTAGGCGACGACGCGCTCGACCTTGCGCGCGAGGAACCACCCCTGGAGCGCGATCATGCCTCCGCCGACGAAGGTGAAGAAGAGCGGGAGCCCGAAG
>JBCDGX010000578.1:0-4325 GCA_038750805.1 Myxococcota bacterium | reverse complement strand
GGCGATCTCGTCCTCTTCCTCGAGGAGGGACGCGAGTTGGAGCTCGCCTTCCTTCGTGCAGAGGTGCCCGAGGAGCGTCTCCACGTTGCGCGCGTAGAGGCGGCTCGCGTCCGCGGGCACCGTCGCCGGGAGGTTCGAGGGGGCGAGGATGGTGACGCCGTGGGCCTTCACGACCTCGTCGGGCTGGCTCAGGGCACAGTTGCCGCCGCGGGCGATGGCCATGTCGACGATGACCGCGCCGGGGCGCATGTCCTTCACCATCTCCTCGCTGATCAGCTTCGGCGCCGGTCGGCCGGGGATGAGCGCCGTGGTGATCGCGAGGTCCGCGTGCGTGAGCCGCTCGGCGACGATCTCGCGCTGCTTCCGGAGGAAGTCCTCGCTCATCTGCTTGGCGTAGCCGCCCTCGGCCTCGCCCTTCTCTTCCATGGGGAGATCGATGAAGCGGCCGCCGAGGGACTCGACCTCTTCGCGCACCGCCTCGCGGATGTCGCTGACCTCCACGGTGGCGCCGAGGCGGCGGCAGGTCGCAATGGCCTGCAGACCGGCGACGCCGGCGCCCATGATCACGGCCCGCGCCGGCTGGATGGTGCCTGCCGCGGTCATGAGGAGCGGGAAGTACTTGTCGAGGTGCGCGGCGGCGAGGAGCGCCGCCTTGTAGCCGCCGAGGCTCGCCTGCGAGGAGAGCGCGTCCATGGACTGCGCGCGGGTGATGCGCGGGATGAGCTCCATGGCGACGGCGCTCACCTTCGCGTCCCGGAGCGCCTTCACCATCTCGAGGTGGCGGTCCGGCTCGAGGAAGCCGACGAGCACCGCGCCCTCCTTCAGCTCCGCGGCGGCGCTCGGCTCCGGGCGGCCGACCATGGCCACGACGTCGGCCTTGCCCCACTCGCCGGCGAGCTCGGGCACTACCGTCGCCCCGGCGGCCTCGTAGGCGGCGTCGGTGAAGCCCGCGGCGAGGCCCGCGTCCTTCTCGACGAGCACCTCGTGCTCCTTCTTCTTCAGCTTCCCGACGGTCTCGGGCGTGGCGGCGACGCGGCTCTCGTTGGCGGCTCGCTCGTGGGGGATCAGGACACGCATGGCGCTCGGAAGGTGGGGGTGGGAAGGGCGGACGTAGCACGACTCGCCGCGCGGGCTCATGGTCCGGAGTTGGTCGTCCCAGTTCGGGGACTCGCCAGAGGAACACGGCGTTCGAAGGACGCGCGAGCGGAGCCAGCGTTGCCGGCGGGGCGGGCATAGTGGCGGGTTCCCCGGAAGGAAAGGGCCCCAGTTCCGGACGGTCCGGGCGGCCTACGGGGGCTCAGGCGTGGTCCTTCGACGATTTCGCGAAGGCGGCCTTCTGCTCCGGGGTCGCCTCGGTCTGGTACGCCGCCCGCCACTCCTCGTAGGGCATGCCGTAGACGATCTCCCGCGAGGCGGCCTTGTCGAGCTCGACGCCCTTCGTCGCTGCGGCTTCCCCGTACCAGCGGGAGAGGCAGTTCCGGCAGAACCCGGCGAGGTTCATCATGTCGATGTTCTGCACGTCCGTGCGCTCGCGGAGATGCTCCACGAGGCGGCGGAAGGCGGCGGCTTCGATCTCCGTGCGGGTGGCGTCGTCCATGCGTGCGTCCATAGCGCCTGCCCGCACGTTCGCCCGGCGGAAACCCCCCGTGGCTGGCCGTCGCCAGCGCCGCGCGACCCGAGGCCCGAAAATAAAAGCCGCCCGGACGCCGGCTGAGGAGGGGAGGGACGGTAGCCGGCGCCCGGGCGTAGCGAGGACCAAAGGCCCCCGCGTCAGTAGTGGTGGATGCGGCGCTCGCGCCTCGCACCCCATCGAACCCCCCGCGGGTTGGCTAGCCCGCGGGGAATCGTCATCGGATCGACAGGGCGCATCGCAAGAGGAAGCCGGTCCTTGGAAAAGAGGTCGCCCGGCCGCCGGCGGGGAGAGAGGGGAGGGAGGTGGTGATGCCGGCGGCCGGGCGGGGGATGGTGTTCAATGGATGAGATGCGTGAGGCGCCGATTCGTTAGCGCCCCACCGCCGCTTCGTACGTTTCGCTACGCAGCGAGCGGTTCATTGCACTCAGTGCGTGGAAGCGTGCGAGCCGAAGCCCTCGCCGCCGAGGCCCGGGCTGGCCGGCTCCGGCGCGTGGGGCAGGAGCGCGGCCTCGAAGACCTCGCGCATGTCGTCGACGAAGGTAATCAGGAGCTCCTCGCGGATGCTCTCGGGGATCTCCTCCGCGTCCGGCGCGTTCTTCCGCGGAAGGACGATGCGCTCGAAGCCCGCGCGATGCGCGGCGAGCACCTTCTCCTTGATGCCGCCGACCGGGAGCACCCGGCCGCGGAGCGTCGCCTCGCCGGTCATCGCCAGGTCCGGCCGCACGCGGCGCCCCGTGAGGAGCGACGCCAGCGCCGTGAACACGGTGACGCCCGCCGAGGGGCCGTCCTTCGGCACCGCGCCCGCGGGGACGTGGACGTGGAGATCCGAGGACTCGAGGAAGCGCGGGTCGATGCCGAGGGTCTCGGCGTGGGTCCGGACGTAGGCGAGCGCGGCGCGCGCCGACTCGGTCATGACCTCGCCGAGCTTGCCGGTGATCTCGACCTTGCCCTTTCCAGGCATGCGGGTCGTCTCGATGTAGAGCACGTCGCCGCCGACCGGGGTCCAGGCGAGGCCCGCGGCCACGCCCGGCGGGCGCTCACGCTCGGCCTCGTCCTTGAGGAAGCGGGGCCGACCGAGAACGTCCCGGAGCCGCGCTTCGTCGATGAGCACCGCGCCGTCCGCGTCGCTCTTCCGAACGACGTCGAGGGCGACGGCCCGGAGGAGCTTGGCGAGCTGCTGCTTCAGGCGCCGGACGCCGGCCTCGCGCGTGTACTCGCCGATGACCTTCGTCAGGACCCCCTCGCCAAGCTCGACCTGGTCGGTGCTCAGGCCGTGGCGATCGAGCTCCTGCGGCCAGAGGTGCTTCTCCGCGATGGCCGCCTTCTCCTCGGCCGTGTAGCCGCTGAGCTCGATGATCTCGAGCCGGTCCCGGAGCGGGAGCGAGAGCGTCGAGAGATCGTTGGCCGTCGCGATGAAGAGCACCTCCGAGAGGTCGAAGGGCATGCCGAGGTAGTGGTCCGTGAAGTGGGCGTTCTGCTCGGGGTCGAGGACCTCGAGGAGCGCCGCCTCCGGATCGCCGGACCAGCCGCCGCGCGTGACCTTGTCGATCTCGTCGAGCACGACGACGGGGTTCTTCACGCCGGCCTTGCGGAGCGCGGCGACCAGACGACCGGGCATGGCGCCGACGTAGGTGCGGCGATGGCCCCGGATCTCCGCTTCGTCGCGGACGCCGCCGAGGCTGACGCGCACGAGGGGCCGGCCCGTCGCATCGGCCACGGACTGAGCGAGGCTCGTCTTGCCGACGCCGGGGGGGCCGACGAGGCAGAGCGTCGTGCCGCGCGCCTCGGGGGCGAGGCGAAGCACGGCCATGTGCTCGAGGATGCGCCGCTTGATGTCCTCGAGGCCGTGGTGATCGGCGTCGAGGGCCTCGGCGACCTCGTCGAGGTCGAGGCGGGCGTCCGAACGTTCGGACCAAGGCAGGTCGGCCACGGTCTCGAGGAAGGTCCGGATGACGTTGGCCTCGGGCGACTGGGCACCGAGGGATTCGAGGCGCTTCAGCTCGCGGTCGACGGTCTTGCGCGCCTCCTCACCGAGCTCGAGGCCCTCGAGCTTCTCGCGGAGCTGTGCGAGCTCGTCGCCCTCCTCGCCGTTGAGCTCACCGAGCTCCTTCTGGATGGCGCGGAGCTGGTGGCGGAGCATCGCCTCCTTCTGGCTCTTGGAGAGCTCGCTGCGCACCTCCGAGTCGACCTTCTGGCGCAGCTCGGCGCGGGCGCGGGCCTCCTTCACGAGGGCCGCGACGAGGCGGAGCCGGGCCGGGACGGAGCGCTCGTGGAGCACCTCGAGCTTCCGCTCGGTCGGCGTGTCGATCCACGCCGCGGCGAGGTCGGCGGTGCGGCCGGGCTCGGCCTTGGCCAGCGCGCCGTGGAGGCCCTGGTCCTTCGGGGCGAGGTCCCGGAGGTGTGCCCGGAGGCTCTCGGCGAGGGCCTCCGCCTCGGGGTCGTCCGCCTCCGTGTCGGGGAGCGGCTGGACGCGCACGTTCCAGAAGGGGCTCTGGCTGGTCAGCGCGTCGATGGAGACGCGCTCGCGACCCTCGACGACGAGCATGAAGCCGCGCTGGCCGCGGTCGATCTTGTCGCGGACCACCGCGAGCACGCCGACGGCGTGGATGTCGGCGAGCGCCGGGTCCTCGACCGAGGCGTCGTGCTGGGTGGCGAGGACGAGCTCATCGCCCGCGGAGAGCGTGCGCGCGAG
>JBCDGX010000577.1:0-4329 GCA_038750805.1 Myxococcota bacterium | reverse complement strand
GACGAGGCCTCGGTCCTCGAGGCCGTCGGCTTCGACGTCTGCGGCAACGGCGCCGCCGACGGCTCGCTCCCCGTGGGCGTCACGGCGGCCCCCGCCAGCGAGAACCAGTGCCTCACGACCTGCGACGACGGCAACGACTGCGTGACCGGCTTCGGCTGCATTCCCGCCGGTGACCAGGGCGTGTGCTTCCCGAGCGGCTGCTCGGACAGCTCGCAGTGCCGGAGCGGCGAGGAGTGCATCCTCGGCGTCTGCTTCGACACCTGCACCAGCCCGAACGCCTGCGACGACGGTCTCGGCTGCCTCCCGCTGAACGAGATCTTCGCCGTCGACAACACCGACACCATCTGCTTCGACGTCTGCCAGAACGACGACCAGTGCCCGGGCACCCAGGTCTGCGCCGGCGAGACGGCGGAGACGCTCGGCACCTGCATCGACGAGTGCGCCGACGCGACGGAGTGCGCCGTGGGCGAGGCCTGCGTCGACTTCGACGGCGCGTCCGGCGGCGAGCGCGAGTGCCGCGCCGAGTGCGTCGAGACGGCGGACTGCCGCGACGGCGAGACGTGCAGCGAGGAGACCTCCACCTGCGTGGGCGCCGGCTGAGCGCCCCGGCCGTCTCGGCCGACCCCTGAAGACCGCCCCGGCGCCTCGTGTGTCGGGGCGGTTTTCGTTGGGAGAAGGGGCCCCGCTGCGCTTGCGCGGTAGGGCCGCGCGAGCTACGCCCAGCGACCCGGAACGGAACCATGTACCTCTACCTTTCGAAGAGCTCGCGGGTGCAGAGCCGCGGCAAGACCGCCCGCCGCAACGCCAAGCGCAAGTCCAAGGACCGCCGCCGCAAGAACCGGATGGCGGGCAAGCCCCTCGGGCGTCGCTACCGCCAGACCAAGAAGGGCTGAGCCGCCGCTCAGGGCGCCCTGGCGCCGACTCGTCGCGGCATTCGTTTGGCCCCCCCCAAAACGGTGATCCCCTGCGGGGCGAACCGGTCTAGGCTCCTGGCCATGAACGACGATAGGCACAGCGAACCGCCCCGCGAGCGGCTGAGCGAGCCCGGATCCCAGCCTCCCGAGGACGGCCGGATCCAGAAGCTCGTCTTCGTCGTTTCCGATTCGACCGGCGAGACCGCGGAGCGGGTGGTGCGCGCGGCGCTCCTCCAGTTCCCGGACCAGCGCGTCCGCATCCGGCTCTTCACCCGCGTGCGCGACGAGCGCGCCGTGCTCGACGTGATGGAGCGCGCCTCGGAGGCGCGGGCCATGGTGGTCTTCACGCTCGTGAAGCCGGCGCTCCGCGACTACCTCTTCCAGCAGGCCCGGGAGCGGCGCGTCGAGACCGTCGACGTCATCGGCAGCCTCATCCACAAGGTCGGGACCTACCTCGAGTCGGTGCCGCTGAACGTGCCGACGGCGACGCTCTCGCTGAGCGAGGAGTACTTTCGGCGCGTCGAGGCCATCGAGTTCGCCGTGAAGAGCGACGACGGCAAGGAGCCCCGGAACCTCCGGAAGGCCGACCTCGTGCTCACGGGCGTGAGCCGCACCAGCAAGACGCCGCTCGCGACCTACCTCGCCGGCCGCGGCCTGAAGGTGGCGAACGTCCCGCTCGTGCTCGGCGTCGAGCCACCGCCGGAGCTCTACGAGGTCCCGGCGCACAAGGTGGTCGGCCTGACCATCGAGATCGACGTGCTCCTCGAGATCCGGCGCCAGCGCCTCCTGCAGCTCGGTATGCCCGACGACGCGAACTACGGCCTCCGCGACCACGTGAAGGCCGAGCTCGACTTCGCCCACGGGATCTTCAAGAAGAACCCGCTCTGGCAGGTCGTGAACGTGGCGAACCGGGCCATCGAGGAGACGGCGACGATCATCCTCGAGAGCTACAAGGAGCGCGAGGAGTCGCGCATGAGCTACTGGCCGCCGACGGTGCTCTGAGACGCCCTCAGGGCGCCTCCTCCCGCGGCACGCAATCCCAGCCCCAGGCCCCGTCCGGGCTCTCTTCGGGTCGCTGCACGACGGACTCCCGGTCGGCCGTACAGCCGAGCTCGCAGAGCGGCGCGCCCGCGTCGTCGCGCAGGTAGGCCCCGGTGATCGGGTTCAGCTGCGGCAGCCGTTCCCGCCCGTCGACGCGGTCGCAGACCGGCCGGCAGAAGGGCTCGCCGAGCGTGTCGAGGATCAGCTCGCCGGCGCCGTCCCGGGCGAGCTCCTGCCGGTCACCGCGTGCGTCGCGGGGGCAGGCGCAGCCGAGGCCGTCGATGTTCGATGCGCCGCCGGCGCACTCGAAGTTCCCGGAGCACGCGACGAGCGCCGAGGCGGCGAGCAGGGTCCCGAGCCAGCGCATCGCGCGGCTACTCGCGCCCCGTCTCCGAGGGCTTCACGTAGGTGTCGGTCACCGTCGAGACGAACGTGGCGAGGATGCCGTCGGCCACGCGGAGGCGGCGGCTCAGCTCGCGCGCGATGTTCATGATGAAGAGCGCGTAGGCCTTCACGTCGCGGCGGTAGAGGAGCTTCTCCACGTCCTCGCTCGTGATCTTCACGAGCATGGTCGGCGCGACCGCGCGCACCGTCGCCGAGCGCGGCTGCACGTCGAGGATGCTCATCTCGCCGAACCAATCGCCGGGCCCGAAGAGCGCCACGCGCGCCAGGCCGCCGCGCGGTCCGCGCTTCACGACCTCGAGCTCTCCGCCGACGACGACGAACATCTCCCGGCTGGTGTCGCCCTCCTCCACGATGGCGTCGCCGGTCTCGGCGTGGGCGGTCTTCAGCTCGCGGGCGAGCACCACGAGGCTCTCGTCGTCGAGGCCTCCGAAGAGGCCGATGTCGCGCAGGATGTCGGCGGTGATGCGGGGCATCGGGCGGTCCGTGGCCGCGGGCTCGTGACTCGGCGTGTCGTCGCTCATGACCCCTCCAGGTCCTGGCATACGCTCTAACACGTGTAAGCTCCCGCCCGGACTTGGTCCGAGGTACCCCGTGGCGCGCCCCCCCGACGCCCTCGATCTTCCGCGCCGCCTAGGCGCCTACACGCTGCTGCACCGCCTCGCCGTCGGCGGCATGGCCGAGGTCTACGTGGCGAAGGCCCGGGGCCTCGGCGGCTTCGAGAAGCTCGTCGCGCTGAAGGTCATTCACCCGCGCTTCTCCGAAGACCGGCGCTTCGTCCAGATGCTCGTGGAGGAGGCAAAGCTCAGCGTCCTCCTGAACCACCCGAACATCGTCCAGACCTTCGACCTCGGCTTCACGGACGGGACCTACTTCATCGTCATGGAGCTCGTGGAGGGCGTCGATGCGTACCGCGTCTTCCGGCGCGCGAACGAGCGGCGAAAGCGCATCCCGCTCGATCTCTGCGTGCACATGGTCGGCGAGATCTGCCGCGGCCTCGACTACGCCCACCGGCGCCGGGACGTGAACGGCGCGCCCCTCGGCGTCGTGCACCGCGACGTGTCGCCGCAGAACGTGCTGCTGAGCTTCGGCGGCGAGGTGAAGCTGACGGACTTCGGCATCGCCAAGGCGACGCAGCGTGGCGTCGGGGACACCGAAGTCGGCGTCATCAAGGGCAAGTACTACTACATGAGCCCCGAGCAGGCCTGGGGCGATCCCGTCGACCCGCGAAGCGACGTCTTCAGCGCCGGCATCGTGCTGCACGAGCTCATGTGCAATCGCATGGTCTACCGCGGCGAGAACCTGCCCCAGCTCCTCGACGCGGTGCGCCAGGCCGAGGTCGCGCCGCCCTCGCGCCACCGCGCCGACATCCCGCCGGAGCTCGACGCCGTCGTGATGAAGGCCTGCGCGAAGGAGCCGGACGCGCGCTACGCCTCGGCCGGCGCCATGGCCGAGGCCCTCGCGGAGGTGCTTCACGCGCTCCAGCCGGGCTTTCACGCCGGGCGCCTCGTGGCGCTCCTCCACAAGCTCTTCCCCGACGAGGTCCAGGGCGTCGCGCGCTACCTCGAGCCCTCGAGCGAGGAGTCCCGGCCCTCGAGCGCGGCGGCGCGGGGCGCGACGCGCATGCGCCAGAACGAGTTCCGGCCGGACCTCTCCCGGTCGAAGGTCTTCGACCTCCAGTCGATCCTCAGCGGCGACGTGGACGCTCCGCCCTCGAACGTCGAGACCCAGAGCGGGCTCCACCCGAGCGAGGGCGGCGCCGAGGAGGTCGGCGAGGACGAGCAGACGCTCGTGCAGAGCGGCCCCGTGACGCCGGAGATTCGCGCGTTCCTGGCCGAGGCCGGCCGGGCCCGCGACGCGGCGGACATCGGCACCTTCGAGGACGCGACGCTCATCGACGAGACCGGGGAGCTGATGTCGCGCATGCGCGATGCCCTCGAGCGCTACGTGGCCGGCCGCAACCGGCCCTCGG
>JBCDGX010000576.1:0-4331 GCA_038750805.1 Myxococcota bacterium | reverse complement strand
CGGGCCCTCGCCGTCGTCATCGACGTGCTCGACCCGGACGTGATCGTCCTCGGCGGTGGCGTCTCGAAGCTCGCGCATCTCTACGAGGCGATCCCCGCGCGCTGGGGCGCCCACGTCTTCAGCGACGTCGTGCGCACGCGCCTCGTCCCGCCGAAGCACGGCGACGCGAGCGGCGTCCGCGGCGCCGCCTGGCTCTGGCGACCGGAAGAGGTCGCCGCGGGACTCCCGAGCGAGTACCCCCGCTAGGCCGCCCGGCGGGGGATCCGCTCGCCGAGGAGCTTCTCGATGCTCCGGAGGTACGCCTTCTCCTCCGGGTCACAGAAGCTCACGGCGATGCCCGAGGCTCCGGCGCGGGCCGTGCGGCCGATGCGGTGCACGTAGGTCTCGGGCACGTTCGGGAGATCGAAGTTGATGACGTGGCTGATGCCTTCGACGTCGATGCCCCGCGCCGCGATATCGGTCGCGACGAGCACGTTCAGCGCGCCCGATCGGAAACCGTCGAGGGCCCGGGTCCGCGCCCCCTGGCTCTTGTTGCCGTGAATCGCCGCCGCCTCGATGCCGGCCCCGGCGAGCTTCTTCACGAGGCGATTCGCGCCGTGCTTCGTCCGCGTGAACACGATGGTGTGGTCGATGTCGCCGGCGCGGAGCAGCTCGATGAGCTTCTTCGGCTTCTCCCGCTTCTCGACGAAGACCACCTCCTGCCGGACCTTCTCCGCCGCCGAGCTCACGGGTGCGACGGCCACGGACACGGGGTCGTGCAGCAGCTCGCTCGCGAGCTTCCGGATCGGCGCCGGCATGGTGGCGCTGAAGAGCATGGTCTGGCGCTTCTTCGGGAGTTTCGCGATCACCCGCTTCACGTCCCGGAGGAAGCCCATGTCGAGCATGCGGTCCGCCTCGTCGAGGACGAAGATGCCGATGTCCGAGAGGTCTACGAAGCCCCGGTCCATGAGGTCGAGGAGCCGCCCCGGCGTCGCCACGAGCACGTCGATGCCGCGCCGGAGCTCGGCGATCTGCTTGCCCTCCTTCACGCCGCCGAAGATCACCGTGTGCCAGATCTCGAGGTGCTGGCCGTAGGTGCCGAGGCTCTCCCCGATCTGCGCGGCGAGCTCCCGCGTCGGCGTCAGGATGAGGGCGCGGAGCACCGTGTCCTCCTCCGCGAGCGCGTCCACGCGCTGAAGCAGCGGCAGGCCGAAGGCGGCGGTCTTGCCGGTGCCGGTCCGCGCGCAGCCGATCAGGTCCCGGCCGGCCAGAGCCGGCGGGATCGCGTCCGCCTGGATCGGCGTCGGCTCGCGGTACCCGGCGGCGTGCACCGCGCGGAGAATGTCTGTATGGAGCCCGAGGGCGTCGAAGGTCACGGGCCCAGGCCTCGCAGCTCCCGGGCGAAACTCAAGGCGACGCCCGTCGTCCGCGACGCGCGCGCAGTGAAGGCGTCACCTCCCACGGCTGGCGCGGGGGCCTTCCGCCCACTACAACGGCCATCTTCCATGACGCACCCGCCTTCCGATCGGAAGGGGGAGCCCTCCGGCGACGCGAGCCCCGAAGCTCGCGCAGCAGCATCGACCCGGTTCGAAGACTTCGACCTCGACCCGCGCATCGTCGAAGCCCTCGGCTCCCTCGGCTTCGACGAGCCCACGCCCATCCAGGCCGAGGCCCTTCCTCCCCTTCTCTCTGGCCGCGACGTGATCGGCCGCGCCCGCACGGGCTCGGGCAAGACCGCCGCCTTCGGCCTCCCGCTCCTCGAGCGCGTCGCGGATGGCGGCGACGGCGACGTGAAGGCGCTCGTGCTGGCGCCGACCCGCGAGCTCGCGCTCCAGGTCACGGACGCGCTCCGCACCTTCGCCAAGAAGCTCCCGGTCCGGCTCGTGACGGTCTACGGCGGCGCCTCCTACGGGCCCCAGCTCGCGGCGCTCCGGCAGGGCGTGCCCGTCGTCGTCGGGACCCCCGGCCGCGTCCTCGACCACCTCGAGCGCGGCACCCTCGATCTCTCGGCGCTCGAGATGCTCGTCCTCGACGAGGCCGACGAGATGCTCCGCATGGGCTTCCTCGAGGACGTCGAGACGATCCTCGCGCGCACGCCCCCGGACCGGCAGGTGGCGCTCTTCAGCGCGACCATGCCCGAGCGCATCCGGGCCATCGCGTCGGGGCACCTGAACGACCCGCTGACCGTGCAGGTCGAGGGCAAGGCCCTCAGCACCGGGCACATCGCGCAGCGCGCGGTGGTCGTGCCCCAGCGATTCAAGGCCGAGACGCTCCAGCGCCTCCTCGCCGCGGAGCCCATCGAGGCGGCCATCGTCTTCGCCCGCACGCGGGCCGGCGCGGCGGAGATCGCCGACCTGCTCGCGCGGAGCGGCCTCGCCGCGGACGCGCTCCACGGCGACCTGAACCAGACGGCGCGCGAGCGCGTGCTCACGCGCTTTCGCGAGGGCGTGCTCGAGGTCGTGGTCGCGACGGACGTGGCCGCGCGGGGCATCGACGTCGACCGCATCAGCCACGTCTTCAACCTCGATCTGCCGCCCGATCCCGAGACCTACGTGCACCGCATCGGACGCACGGGGCGCGCGGGCCGGGAGGGCGTGGCCATCAGCCTCGTCACCCCCGCGGAGGTGCCCAGGGCCCGCTACTTCCAGCGTGCCCTGAAGGTGCAGATCGAGCGCATGCCCGTCCCCTCGGACGCGGTGATCATGAGCGCGCGGAGCGACGAGCTCCAGCAGCTCCTCGACGCGCAGCTCGCCGAGGGCGTCGGTCCCGGCGCCGCCGAGCTCGTCGAGGCGCTCCAGGAGGAGCACGACCTCGGGGCCATCGCCGCCGCGGCGCTCTCGCTCCTCGCCGCCGGGCACGGCCTCGACCTCGAGGGGAAGTTCGACGAGGACCCGCCCCGCTGGGCGCAGCAGCGCGTCCCCGCCGAGCGGAAGGGCGGCAAGGGCGCCGGCCGCGAGCGCGGCGAGCGCGGCCCCCGAGAGCCGCGCGGTCCACGGCCCGCGCGCGGCGAGGCGGACGCCGTCGAGCTCTTCCTCCCCGTCGGCCGCAAGCGCGGCGTCCGGCCCGCGGACCTCGTCGGCGCCCTCGCCAACGACGCGGGCATCGATGGGCGTAGCATCGGCCGCATCACCATCCTCGACAGCAAGAGCTTCGTCCGCGTGAGCGAGGCGTCCGCAGCGCGGATCCTCGAGCGCGGCGACGTGGAGGTGCGCGGCAAGCGCGTGCCCGTGAAGCCGGCGCACCGACCCGCCGGGCCCGACGCCGGGCCCCGACCGAAGAAGGGCCGGCGTCGGCCGCCTGGCGCACCTCGCCGAGACCCCTAAACGCCATTCAGGAGAACATGGACGAATCGAACCCGACCCCGATGCCCACCCGAACGCCGACCCGCGGAGGTGAAGCATGAGCACCCCGGACAAGCGGGCCCGCGAGAAGCGGAAGGCCGAGAAGAAGCGCGAGAAGGAAGAGCGCCGCTGGGAGCGCCGCGAGCGCGAGTCCATGGGCCCGGAGATCATCAGCGCCGAAGAGGCCGCGGGGACCCTGCCGACCATCGCCGAGGCGATGCAGGACTTCGAGGGCGGGACCCTCGCCGCACCCGGTGAGTCGGCGCCAACGATGCCGACGAAGCTCTTCGTGGGTGGCCTCAGCTACCACACGGACAACGCGGGGCTCCGCGCCGCGTTCGAGGAGTTCGGCGCGGTCATCGAGGCCGTCGTGGTGACGGATCGCGACACCGGACGCTCCCGCGGCTTCGGCTTCGTGACCATGGCGGACCGGAAGGACGCGCCGGGCGCCATCGAGGCGCTTCACCGGAGCGAGCTCGACGGGCGCCACATCATCGTGAACGTCGCCACGGAGCGTCGCTGAGGCGCGCTCGGCGGAGCGCGTCGAGGAGCCATCGCCGCATGCGAGGCATCCACGGAGGCGGCCTCGGGAGCCGCGCGCGGGTCCTGCTCGCGCTGCTCTTCCTCGCCGCCTGCTCCGGCGACGACCCCAGCATGGAAGCGCCGGAGGCGTCCTTCGCCTCCGCGCGCGACTTCCTCTTTCGCATCGTCGAGCACGATCCGCGGGCCTCGCGCCCGGTCGTGACCACCGTGGACGCCGACGGTCACCTCGAGCGCGTCTTCTTTCGCACGGCGCACGACGAGGAGCGGCCGACCTGGCATCGCGTGCAGCTGGCGCTGAGCGTGGACGAGCTCGAGGGGCTCCACGAGGTCCTGGCCGAGCCGGCGTTCTGGGCGCTGCCCGCGCGCTGTGCGGGCGCCGACGACCGCGTGCGCGCCCACGCGCTCTACGCCGTGCGCGTCCACGGCCGCACGAAGGAGATCGACTGCGGGACGAGGCGCCCGGCGCCG
>JBCDGX010000575.1:0-4337 GCA_038750805.1 Myxococcota bacterium | reverse complement strand
TCGCGCGGACCATCTACCCGCCCGAGTCCCAGCCCCTCGATCCCGCGCGGCATGCCGAGCGCATCGAGTGGAACGTCCGCCGGGACGCCGCGCGGCGCATGCCCGACGATCCGGAGCTCACGTTCCTCTTCACGGCGGACGTCTACACGGTCTTCGGCGGGGCGGCGGTGACCTCGCGCCTCCGGGTGCAGCGCGGCGAGGAGATCGTGCCCGTCGAGATCATCGAGGCCACGGCGCAGATCGAGGCCTCGGACCTGGACGCGCCGCCTGAGCCCGTGCCGCTCACCTACGCGCCCGAGGGCGAGGAGCAGGTGAACGCGTTCACGCCCGCGGCGGCCTATCCGGACGTGAGCGAGAGCGTGCGCCTCCGCCTGACGCTCCAGTTCACGGCCGGGGGAACGGAGCCCCGGCGGGCCTCCCTCGACTTCGCCTGGGTCCAGGCCACGAGCGGCCGCTTCACGGGGAGCTTCCGCGAGGCCATCGAGGGGGGCTCGCTGGTGGTCTACGCCGAGGTCGAGCTGAGCGAGGCCGGGCTCTACAACATCGATGCGAACCTCTGGGACGCGGAGGACGCGCCCGTCGCCTTTGCGCGCTTCAAGGACGAGCTCCCGGCGGGCCGCCAGGAGGTGGCGCTCCGCTTCTTCGGGGCCGTGCTCGCGGACAGCCGCTCGGTGACGCCCTGGGAGGTGCGGGAGCTTCACGGCGCGCGCTACGCCCTCGGCCGGACGCCGCCGCAGACGCCGATGACGCCCTACGAGGGCAGCTACCGCACGCGCGATTACGCCCTGGACGAGTTCTCGACCGAGGAGTGGACCGGCGAGCGCCGGCAGCGAACGGTCGAGCGCCTCCGCCGCGACGAAGAGCTCGGGCGCCTGGCGCCGCCGGTCCCGGAGGAGGCCCACCTCGCCTCGCTCCCCCGCCACGGCCGCGGGCATCTGCCGGCGCCGCTGGAAGGCTACGGCCCGCCGGAGGGCGCGCCGCCGGGTGGAGCGCCGCCGGGGGGAAGGCCGCCCGGTGGGCCACCCCCGCCCGCTTCGCCTTAGAGTGGCTCTCATGAGGCGCCGCCGATGAGCCAGGGGACCGAACGTTCGGAGGTGTCGCGCCTTCGCGACCAGGTCTGGGCCTGGCTCCCGGCCTTTCACGCCGTCGCCGAGCTCGGGACGACGGTGCGCGCGGGCAAGCACCTCGGGCTGACCGCGGCGGCGGTCTCCCGGAGCGTGCGCCTCCTCGAGGACCGCGTGGGTCAGCCCCTCTTCCATCGCGTCGGGCGCTCGCTCCGGCTGAACGAGGCCGGCGCCCGGCTCCGCGAGGCCACCCGGACGGCGGTGCTGGCCGTGGACGACGCGCTCCGGGCCATCGACCCGGCGGCCCTGGCCCGGCCGCTCCGCGTCGCGTCCCTCGGCTTGCTCACCGAGCATTTCGTCGTGCCGGCGCTCCTCGAGCTCGACGCGGGCGGCGTGGCCGAGCACCTGAACCTCCGGCCCGCGGACGCGCTCGTGGGGCTCCGGCGCTACGACGTCGACGCGGCCTTCTACTACGAGGAGCTCGCGGCCGAAGGGCTCCGCGTCGACGCGCTCGGGGCGACGCCGAAGGCGGTGTTCTGCGGCCGGGCGCATCCGCTCTTCGGGGCGCGGCGGCCGACGCTCCGTGACGTGCTCGCGCACCCTTTCTCCGTGCCGCAGGTCGGCGACTCGGGGCGGCCCATGGACGGCTGGCCAGCGCGTCACGACCGGCGCGTGGGCATGCGCGTGACCCTGCTCCGCTCGAACCTCCAGGTCGCCCTCTCCGGTCGCTTCTTGACCGTGCTCCCGGAGGTGACGGCGGCGCCCTACGTGGCGAAGCGCGAGCTCCGGCGCCTCGCCCACCCGAAGCTCGACCCCATCCGCCTCTTCGTCGCGACGCGCCCCGAAGACGCCGAGCGCGAGGACCTCGTGGCCCTCATCGCCCACGTGCGCGCAGCGGCGGCCATCGGCCTTCGCTAGCGCCGCGCTCAGAAGAAGAGCGGGACGGGCACGTTCACGAGGGGCCACCAAGCGCCCTCGCCTTCCCAGCTCACCTCGTCCCCGGTGACGAGATCGAGGAGCGCGTAGGTCCCGGGCCAGCTCAGGGGCACCTGGAGCGCGCAACGCCCGAGCGGGTCGAGGTAGGCCAGCCCCGTCTCCGGCGTCAGCGTACGCACCGTGCCGTCCGGGCTGACGAGCTGCGTCGAGTCGCCGACGAGCTCCTCGCCCACGGGCGGATCGTCCGTCGGCTCGACGTTCGGGCAGAAGGTCAGGCGCCCGGTGTTGCCGACGATCACGACGGTCTCGCCCGCGGTCACGAAGCTCACCCAGGACACGTCGCGCACGGGCCGGCCGAGGGGCGCGAGCGTCCCTTCGCCGACGCGGAAGGCCCCCGTATGGGCGTCGGAGCGAAGCGCGACGAGGAGCCCGTCGCCGACGGGCCGGGCCGGCGGGGTGCAGTAATGCGCGCTCACCTCCTCGTGCGTCGCGGGCACCCGCTCGCGCACCGAGCGGACCTCGCCCGTCGCGAGATCGAGGAGCAGGCGCGGCAGCCCGCCCTCGGAGACGAGCACCGTGTCGCCCTCCACGACGGCCTGCGCGTTGCGGTCCATACCGCCCTCGATGGCCTCGTCGAAGACGTGCGCGCGCGCCCGGACCAGGTCGACCACGCCGACGATGGCGTTCGCGCGACGCAGCTCGGGCGCCCCGGAGAAGACGCTCCCGAGGTGCGTGAGCTCGAGGCCCGGAGGCAGGGGAATCGTCGTCCGTTCCGTGCGCCCCTCGAGGTACACGCCCGCCTCGTCGAAGGAGACCCAGGCGCCGCGGAACGCGATGGGACGCGGGCTGACCGTCTCGGCGACCTCGATTTCGCCGCGCTCGAGGTGCACGTAGCCGGGCGCCGCCTCGTCGCCGATGCGCGCGAGGCGCCAGCCCTCGGCGTCGGCGTTCTGGCGCTCGAGGGAGCTGATGCGCGCGCGGAGCGGCGTGCGCGTGCCGGTCATCGTGTCGATGGCCTCGACGCGCGTGTCCGAGAACGAGGCGGAGCGCGGAATGCTCACGACGGCGAGCCCGTCCTCGGTCACGAAGTTGAGGCCGGGGTCGCGCTCGGGCGTCGGCGAGCTGACGTCGAAGGTCATCACCCCCTCGGGCGTGACCACGAAGAGCTCGCCACGCCGCCCGCAGGGAGCGCGGGAGCAGGCGCGTTCCGCGACCATGACCCCGGCGACGCTCCCGGCCGACGCCACGATGCCCCGCTGCACGACCTCGCCACGGACGCCCCCGTCCGTGAAAGGCCGGTAGACGAGCCCCTGCTCGCCATCGGCGCCGAGCCCGCGCACCTCGCCGTCCACGAAGCGCACGGCGACGAGCCCGAGCGGCACGTCGGCGAGCGCCGCGGCGCAGACGCCTTCGAGGGGCCGCCCGGCGTCGGTCCCGAAGTCCGCGCCGGCGTCCATCGTGCCGGCGTCCTCGGTGCCGGCGTCCATGGTGCCCGCGTCCATCGAGCCCCCGTCGGGCGGCGGACCGACGACGGTCGTCCGGGTGCAGGCGAAGAGAAGCGCGGCGAGGGCGAGAGCGTGCTTCGACATGCCCTCATGCTGCCCCCACGCAGCGCCGGGCGGTCGTGAGGAATGCGCGCAACGCTTTCAAGCCGCGGATTGGGGCGCCCGCAGGCTTTCGACACCGCGGGTTGGGGCGCCCGCGGCCGTTCGACACCGCGGGTTGGGGCGCCCGCGGCCCTTCGACGCCGCGGGTTGGGGCGCCCGCGGCCCCTCAACACCGCTCAGGCGGCCCGGAGACGCGCGCGGCCGCGGAAGAGCAGGCAGCGGAGGTGCCCAGTGTTCACGCCGAGCTCCTCAGCGAGCTCCGTGCGCTCCCCCATCTCGAGCACGCAGCCTTCCACGGCGCGACGCTCGCGCATCGGCAGGGCCTCGAGGGCGCTCGCGACGCGCTGGAGGCGCTGGCGGGCGTCGAAGGTATCGCCCTGGCGCGCGGGCACGACGAGCTCGTCCTCGAGGAGCGCGCGCTCCTCCCGGCGCTCGCGGTAGTGGTCCGCGAGCTTGCGGCGGAGGATGCCGTGCACCCAGGTCGAGACGCTGCTCCGCCCACTGAAGCGCGCCTGCCCGGCGACGGCGGCGACCCAGGTCTTCTGGACGATTTCCCGAGCGATCTCATCGCCGGGGACGCGCCGACGCACGTAGGCGAAGAGGCGCCGGTCGAGCTCCCGAAGGGCCGCGCGGGAGAGCGCGTCGATGGGCGCGGGCGCCGCCCCCTGGGGCGCGAGCGCCTCGTGCACCCCCGACGCGGGCGGCGCGGGCACGGGGCGGGGCGAAGAGG
>JBCDGX010000574.1:0-4341 GCA_038750805.1 Myxococcota bacterium | reverse complement strand
GTCGTCGCTCATCATTCAGCCTGTCGCGTGGGGACCCCTCAGCGTGACGTCAGCCCGCGAGCTGGCGCAGCACGTACTGAAGGATGCCGCCTTGGCGGTAGTACTCGACCTCCTGGGGGGTATCGAGGCGTGTGACCACCTCGAAGCTCTTCCCGGAGTCCGTCGCGACCGTCAACCGCTTGCCCGGGGCGAGGCCGCCCGCGATGCCGGAGATCGAGAAGACCTCCTCGCCCGTGAGCCCGTGCTCCTCGCGGCCCTCGCCGGGGAGGAACTCGAGCGGGAGCACGCCCATGCCGATGAGGTTCGAGCGGTGGATGCGCTCGTAGCTCTCCGTGATCACGGCCTTCACGCCGAGGAGGAAGGTGCCCTTCGCGGCCCAATCGCGGCTCGAGCCGGTGCCGTATTCCTTGCCCGCGATGACCACGAGCGGCGTCCCGGCCTCCTGGTACTTCATGGAGGCTTCGAAGATGGACATCTGCTCGCCGTCCGGGAGGTAGCGCGTGATGCCGCCTTCGGTGCCCGGCGCGAGGAGGTTGCGGAGGCGGATGTTGGCGAAGGTGCCGCGCATCATCACCTCGTGGTTGCCGCGGCGGCTCCCGTAGGAGTTGAAGTCCCGCGGCGAGACGCCCCGCTCGCGGAGGTACGCCGCCGCGGGGCTGTCCGAGGCGATGGCGCCGGCGGGCGAGATGTGGTCCGTCGTGACCGTGTCGCCGAGGAGCGCGAGCACGCGCGCCCCCGCGATGTCCGTCGGCGCCGGCGGCTCCCCCTTCTCGACCGCGTCGAAGAAGGGCGGGTTCCGGATGTAGGTCGAGGCGTCGTCCCAGGCGTAGCGGCTGCCCGTCGGGACCTCGACCTCGCGCCACTGCTCGGTGCCCTCGAAGACCGCGGCGTAGCGCTCCTCGAACTGACCGGTCGTGACGGCGTGGCGGACCGTCTCGGTGATCTCCTGCGTCGTCGGCCAGATGTCCTTGAGGTAGACGTCGTTGCCCTCCGTGTCCTTGCCGATGGCGTCGGACGCGAAGTCGATGTTCATCGTGCCGGCGAGCGCGTAGGCCACGACGAGCATGGGCGAGGCGAGGTAGTTGGCCCGCGTGTGCGGGCTGACTCGGCCCTCGAAGTTCCGGTTGCCGCTGAGCGCGCTCGTGACGACGAGGTGGTGGTCCTCGACGGCCTTCGCGATCGCCGGGTCGAGGGGACCGCTGTTGCCGATGCAGGTCGTGCAGCCGTAGCCGACGAGGTGGAAGCGCAGCGCCTCGAAGTCGTCCATCAGCTCGGAGCGCTCGAGGTACTCGGTCACGACCTGGGAGCCCGGCGCGAGGGAGGTCTTCACCCAGGGCTTCACCATGAGCCCCTTGGCCCGCGCGTTCCGCGCGAGGAGCCCGGCGCCGAGCATGACGGCGGGGTTCGAGGTGTTCGTGCAGCTCGTGATGGCGGCGATGACCACCGCGCCATTCTCGAGCTCGAAGGTCTCGTCCTGCCCCTCGCGCTGGAGATGCACGGACGCGGAGGTCTTCGCGTCGCCCGGGAGTTTCGAGCGAACGGCCTCCTCGACCTTCTGGTACGACGACTTCGCGTCACTCAGCGCGATGCGGTCCTGCGGGCGCTTTGGACCGGCGATGGAGGGGACCACGTCGCCGAGGTCGAGCCTCAGCGTGTCCGTGAACTCCGGCGCCGGGGAATCCGGCGTGTGGAAAAGGCCCTGCTCCTTCAGCACGCGCTCGCAGAGGTCGACGTGCGCGGCGTCGCGGTTCGTGAAGCGGAGGTAGGCGAGGGTCTCCTGGTCCACGGGGAAGAAGCCCATGGTCGCGCCGTACTCCGGCGCCATGTTCGCGATGGTCGCGCGGTCCGGGAGCGAGAGCGCCTCCAGGCCGGCGCCGAAGAACTCGACGAACTTCCCGACGACACCGCGGGCGCGAAGCATGTTCGTGACCGTGAGCACGAGGTCCGTCGCCGTCGCGCCCTCCGGGAGCTTTCCGGTCAGCTCGAAGCCCACGACCTGCGGGAGAAGCATGGCGATGGGCTGGCCGAGCATCGCCGCCTCGGCCTCGATGCCGCCGACGCCCCAGCCGAGCACGCCGAGGCCATTGATCTTGGTCGTGTGCGAGTCGGTGCCGACGAGCGAGTCCGGGTAGGCGACGAGGTTGCCGGCGTCGTCCTCGCGGGTGAAGACGCAGCGCGCGAGGTACTCGAGGTTCACCTGGTGCACGATGCCGGTCCCGGGCGGAACGACCTGCATGTTCTCGAAGGCGCTCTGCCCCCACTTCAGGAACTGATAGCGCTCCTGATTCCGCTCGAACTCGATGCGGACGTTGTCCTCGAAGGAGCGGAGGAGGCCGTAGCTATCGACCTGCACCGAATGGTCGATGACGAGGTCCGCCGGCTGGAGCGGGTTGATGCGCGCCGGGTCGCCGCCGAGGCGGGCGAAGGCCTCGCGCATCGCCGCGAGGTCGACCACGGCGGGGACGCCCGTGAAGTCCTGAAGGAGCACGCGGGAGGGCCGGAAGGCGATCTCCTGCGAGGGCTTGGCCTTCGGATCCCACGTGGCGACGGCCTCGATGTCCTCCTTCGTGACCGTGCTGCCGTCCTCGTGGCGGAGCAGGTTCTCGAGGAGCACGCGGATCGAATAGGGAAGCCGCGAGGCGTCGCCGAGACCGGCCCGCTGGATGGCGTCGAGGCGGAAAACGTCGACCTTCCGGCTGCCGATCTGAAGGGTCGCGCGGCTCTCGAAACTGTCGTTGGAGCGCTTCATGCACGGGTCCTAACACGGAGGGAGATGACCGGGTATTGGGTCCCGCGGCGCCCGCCGCCCGGCCTCGCCGCCCGACGCGATCGCCTCCGCAGCGCCTCAAACGAGATCCGTGGACGGAATGTGACCTTTCATACGGACAATCTGGGTCCGAAACGTTGACACCGCCTCGCGCGCATGGGAGGTCGGGTTCGAAGGCTCTGGCCGGTTTTCGTCCAAGCGTTCACCAAGCTTCGGCCGCGATGCGGCTCGGACCCGTAAGGAAAGCCCGTCCATCAACCGGTCGGGAGCCGAAAGAAAGTGAGTCCACCCATGGCGAAGGCTCGAAAGTCCTCCTCCAAGAAGTCCAGCGGCGGGCGCGGTAGCGCCGAGGCCATCGAAAAGCGCCGCGTCGCGCGGCAGCTCAATGCCCTTCTCACGGACGGCGGTTCCTCGGGTCCCAAGCTCGACGGCCGCACCGAGAAGCGCCGGAAGCGGCTCATCAAGGAGCTCGCGGAAGGCAAGCGTGGTCAGGAGCTGAAGCCCGCCGAGGCGCTGAAGCACGTCGACGAGCTCCTCGCGCTCGGCGAGACGCTTTCCAGCCTCCGGAAGCAGGGCGCCAAGGCCCGGAAGTTCGACCTTTCGCCGGACGTCGAGGACGCGGTGAAGAAGATGCAGGCGGCGCATCAGTTCAAGGCCGAGTCCTGGAAGTTCCTCGGGCTCACGGTCGCTCCGGACGGCTCCGAGGTGAAGAAGCTTCGCGGTCGTGGGCCGGCAAAGAAGACCGGCGCCAAGAAGGCGACGCGCAAGAGGGCCACCAAGAAGTAGGTCCTCGACCCCGCTTCCGAGACCCCGCGAGCGCTCCGGCGCCGCGGGGTCTTCGCGTGTTCGAGGACGAGGGAGGGCCGGGCCCCGCCCGGGGCGCCGACCCCGAGTTGACAGCGTGCCGGGCCGGTGTCACTCCGTCGCCTCCCGAGCGCCCGAGAGGGCGTTCCGGCGCCGTAGCCAAGTGGTAAGGCAGAGGTTTGCAAAACCTCCATTCACCGGTTCGAATCCGGTCGGCGCCTCCAGCCCCTCGCGCGCCGCGGGTCGCCCGCCTTCAGCCGGCGCCCGCGGCAGCGTCGAAGGCCTCGGCCAGCGCCCGCGCCTCGACGACGTTGTCTTCGATGGAGCAGTACGTCCACGAGCCGTAGCGGCCGATGCTAAACACGCCCGCCGTCGCCAGCGCGCGCTTCTTGGCGGCAACGTCGGCGATGGAATCCTGCGTGATGTGCACGTAGGCCGGGTCGAGCAGCACATGCGCGTGGCTCACGAGCGCGTGCTCCTTCACGAGCCCCACGCGACGCAGGTCATCCAGCACGCGCGCCCGGGCCGCCTCGATGGCCGCCTCGTCGAGCTCCGCGTCCTTCGGGTAGCCGAGCTCGACGTAGATGCTCATGCGCGGCGTCCCGAAGATGTTGTCGTAGAACCCCACCCGGTAGAACGACACCTCGCGCTGCGGGAAATACGCCCAGTGGACGCCCTTTCCGCGGCTCCTTCGCATGTGTGGCCTTCCCCACGAGGCCGACACCTACAGCTGGAACAAGGTGCTGGTCTTCAACCTCGGCTTCGACCGG
>JBCDGX010000573.1:0-4348 GCA_038750805.1 Myxococcota bacterium | reverse complement strand
CGCGCCTCGCTCGTGAACGACTCGCTCTGCGACACCGTGGAGACCGAGCTCGCCCTCGGCGTGAGCGCCGACCTCGGCGCCAAGGCGCTCGAGGACTTCGAGCTCCCCCCGCCCTGGCTCCGGGAGACCAGCCTCGATGGCCGCACCACGGGCGTCTGGGCCGCCGTGCCCAGCGCCGCCGATCCCGGCGACATGGTGCTTCGCGCCCTCGACGCGCCGACGATCACCGACACGGCCGTGCTGCTGCCGCCGGTGGAGGCGAGCGCGAGCGAGGACCTCGTCCTGAGCTTCGTGCACACCTACGATTTCGAGCTCTCGGACGGAATCCTCTGGGACGGCGGCGTCATCGAGATCACCCGCGACGGCGGAGCGACCTGGGACGACGTCGAGATCCCCGGCACGCTCGAGCCCGGCTACGACGGCGCGCTCTCGAACCGCGCGGACAACCCGCTCTCGGACCGCCGCGCCTTTGGCGGCCAGAACCCGTCCTTCCCGGCGGAGGACGCGGTGACCCTGAACTTCGGCACGCGCTTCGCGGGCGAGACCGTACAGCTCCGCTTCCGCGTGGGCACGGACCAGAGCGTCGGCGCGCCCGGCTGGGAGATCGACGACCTCGAGATCACCGGCTCGGTCGACCTGGCCTTCCCGGCGCTCGTCCCCGACGCGAGCGATTGCGCTGGCGCGCCCGTCGCGGACCCGGGCATGCCCCAGACGGTCTTCGGCGGTGAGGCCGTCGTGCTCGACGGAAGCATGAGCATGGACCCGGACGGCGACCCGCTGACCTTCGCGTGGTCCGCGCTCGACCCGGACGGCCCCATGCTCGACGCGACGGACGCGGCGATGGTGGGCTTCATCGCGCCGGACGTGACCGAGGAGACGCTCTATGCGTTCCGCCTGAGCGTCACCGATGGCGTCGGGAGCGACACGGCCGACACGACGGTGAACGTGCTCGTCGCGCCGCCTCCCCCGCCGCCCGACATGGGGCTCCCGGACATGGGCGTGGACCTCGGCGCGCCCGACGCCGGCGTGCCCGACATGGGCGTCCCGCCGACCGACATGGGCGCCCCCGCGGACGACATGATCCCGCCGGCCGACATGGGGGGCGAGGAGGCTCCGGCGGACTCGGGCGGCTGCGGCTGCCACGTGACCGGGCCCCTCGGCGCGGCCGCGGGTCCGCAGGCGATCTTCTTCGCCTTCCTCGCGCTGCTGGACTGGCGCCGGCGCCGGCGCCGTTGAGCCCCGCGCCGACGCTCAGAGGAGCGGTAGCGCCAACGTGGCGATCTGCTCCGCGAGCGCCCGCTCCGAGGCCTCGTCCGTGAGGTTCATGGTCACCCGCACCAGGCGCCCGGCCGCGGCGTCGACGACGGTCAGGGTCCCCGGCGTCGGGACCCACACCGCGTCGTCGCCGAGCCCAGCCACGTCTTCGGCTCCGGGGAACATGCGGTCGGCGCTTAGGTCCGTGCTCATGGCCGACGAGAGCAGCACGGCCGTGGGGTCCGCGGCCGTGGCGTAGGTGCAGGTCGAGGCGATGCCCCAGTTGCCTTCGGCGAAGGTGTCCGTGATGGGCGTCATGAGCACGCCCTCCATCACCTCGTTCGAGAGCTGGCAGGGCTCCGAGGGATCGCCGCCACCGGCTCCCGTGTCGGCCGTGCCGGCTCCCGCATCCGTCACCGAGCCCTCTCCCTCGTCGTCGCCGCAAGCCGAGAGTGCGAGCGCGAGCGCGAGGACGACGCGCAAGCTCTGGGCAGCGTGCCGCCCGGTCCGATCCATCCGCATCCCCACCTCCTCATCGTGTGGTCGGGCTCACGTATCACGGGCGGAGGAAGCGACCGATCGGGCTCCCCCCAGGGGCGCGGCGCGGCGCCCGAGCACGGGGCTCCATCCGAAGCGGTGAAGCACGATGAGCGGCGCCACCGCGAGCGTCGACGTGCCGGCGTAGAGCAGGCAGACGTAGAGGAGCTCGGCCTGCTCGGGGCGTCCCGGGAAGAAGAAGCTCACCATCAAGAGACCGATGCTCACGTTGCGCACGACCACCTCGATGGTCAGCGCGAGGGCGTCCGCGTCGTCCCGTCCCGCGAGGCGCACGACGTGCGGCACGACGAGCGCCAGCACGAAGGCGAAGCCGAGCGTGAAGACCGGCGCCCCCCAGCCGTACGCGCCGACGTCGATGCGGCCGCTCTTCAGCGAGATGGCCGCCACGGCGAGCACTGCGGCGATGCTCCCGCGAATGGCCCAGGGGCTCAGTGCCTCGGCGACGCGCGGCCAGCGGTGGAGCAGCCCCATGCCGACGCTCAGGGGCAGCACGAGGTAGCGGCTGATGTCGATCAGGATGCGCCGCCCGGGGAAGCGGAAGTCCGGCGGAAGCTGCTGCTCGGCGAGCACGCTCATGAGGAGCGGCACGGTGAGCACGCAGCCCACCGTGGACACGGTGGTGAGGGCGATCGAGAGCGCGACGTTGCCGCGCCCGAGGTAGGTGAGGAGGTTGCTCGAGGCGCCGCCGGGAACGACCGCCACGAGGAAGAGCCCGACCGCGAAGCCCGGCCCCAGGTCGAAGACGGCGACGAAGCCGGACGCGAGGAGCGGGACGAGGCCGAGCTGAAGCGCGAGGCCGAGGAGGAGCCCCCGCGGCGTCCGGAGCACCTCGGTGAAATCGCTCATCCGCAGCGTGCAGCCCATGCCGAGCATGGCGAGGACGAGCTGCGCGGGCACGAGAACGCTCTCTGCGAATGCTTGGAGGTCCTGCACGGGGAGCGAGACCCTAGTGACGACCCGCCCGCCCTACCACTCGAAGATCGCGTTCCATGGGTGGGGGGATCGGCTAGGCTGATCGCCAGGCCATGGCGACGAGGGTGACGGCGGCCGCATGCTTCGTGCGGGCCAGCCAGATGAAGGCGAACGTGCGGGCCTTCGCCGAGCTCGATCCCGACGCCGAACGGTCGGTCCGAGAGCGGCTGGGATCCCTCGTCGACGAGATCGCGGAGGCGGTGAGCGTCGCCTGGATGCCCCTCGAGGCCGACCTTCGGCTCTCCGGTGCCATCGCCGAGGTCGCCGGGGAGGCCGCGCTTCGACGTGTGGCGCAGGGTTCCGTCGTGCGCTCCGCGGAGGGCACGCTCCTCGGCCCCTTCCACCGCGCGCTCCTGGCCCTCGGGCTCACGCCGGCCACCGCCCTTTCGCGCGCGCCCTACGCCTGGCCGCTCCTCTACAAGAGCTGCGGGAAGATCCGCGTCGACGCGTCGGGGCCCGAGGGCGTGACCCTCACGCACCTCGGGGTGCCCGAGGCCATGCGCGCGCCGGCGACCTACCTGGACGGTATCGCTGGCGGCTTCGAGGGCGCCATCCGCGTCGGTGGCGGCGAGGCGCCCCGCGTCGAAGTGACGCGGGACGGGGACGAGGTGCGCTACCGCTGCCGCTGGACCTGAGGCGCTCAGGCGTCGAGAGCGAGGCGCGCCCGGAGCTCCGGGTCGTCGAGGAGCCCCCGGAGCCGCCCGGCGAGGTCCGGCCCCGGGAGCACGGGATGCCCGCGAAAGAGCACGGCCGCGAAGCGCTCCTCGGCGGTGCAGAGGACGTCGTGGCTGTCCCGCGCCTCGGCCCGAACCTCGGCCACCCGCCGCGCCGTGAACTTCAGACGTTCCGGATCGACCCAGCCCTCCGCAATGAAGGTGCGCGTCTTGGCGCTGCACCGGCAGGGGTTCGCCGGGTTCTGCGACGAGGGCACGAAGGCGCCTGTGACCGCGCCCCGCGAAAAGCTCTCGACGGCGCCCACGCGAAGGGACAGCGTGATCGCCGTGAGCCTCCGCGCCGCGAACGTCGCCGCCCGACGCCAGCGGGTCCTCGACACCGCCCTCGACCTCATCGTCCGGGACGGGCTCGAGGGGCTCTCGATGCGGAAGCTCGCCGACGAGGTGCAGCTCAGCGTCCGCACGCTCTACAACCAGTTCGGCTCGCGCACGGAGATCCTCCGCCACGTGGTGGACGCGCTGGTCACGGATATCGAGCGGGCGCTCGAGGGCGCCGAGCCCACGGCGGATCCCCTCGGTCATTGCCGCGCCGTGATGACGACGAGCATCGCCCTCTTCGAACGCGACGTCGCCCGGAGCCGGGCGGCACTCTCCATCGCCTTCCACGGCGGGCCCGAGCTCACCCCCGAACAGGTGCGCGTGCCCGAGCGTGGGGCCGCGATGATCCAGCACGCGCTCGAGGCGGCCATTGCCCAGGGGCTCCTCCGGGACGTGCTCCCGGCCGCGACGCTCGCCGCCCACGTCTACGAGAACTACGAGATGGCCTGCGCGCGCTGGGTGGACGGGCGCACGAGCCTGGAGGGCTTCCGCCTGCGCGCGCTCTTCGGCCT
>JBCDGX010000572.1:0-4367 GCA_038750805.1 Myxococcota bacterium | reverse complement strand
TGACGTCGTGCTCGGGCGGCAGGGGGATCAGGTCGAGGGACTCCCAGAACTCCGAGCCGTCCGGCCGTGCCGAGCGGATCACCCCGGACCAGCGGCGCCCGCGGAGCGCGGTCTCGAGCCCGAAGCCCAAGGACTCCTCTTCACCGGGCGCGCTCAGGTCGCGGAAGTCGGTGCCGATGACGAAGCGGAAGTCCCGGCCCATGGAGGTCCCGAAGGCGACGTTGGCCTCGACGATCTTCCCGTCCGGGGAGATCACGCAAAGCGGCACCTCGGCGTGCTCGAGGGCCGCGGCGATGGTCCGCGCCTGGCGCTCGGCGGCGAAGAGCCCCGTCACGTCGGTCACGACGACCACGACGCCGTCCACGTCGGCGTTCGAGAGGCGCGGGCTCACGGCGAGGCGCGCCCAGCGGTCCGTCCCGAGGCGCACGCGGCGCACCTCCGGCCGGGCCTGCTTCGCGACGCGCGCGCAGAGCGCCGGCAGGTCCGGCACCTCGAGGCGATGCGTCACGTGCGCCAGGGGCCGGCCGACGTCCTCCGCGATGATGTTGAAGGTGCGCGTCGCCGCCTCGTTGAAGCGCCGAAGCGTCAGGTCCCGCGCGACGACGACGATGCCCGGATCGATGGACGCGAGGATCCCGTCGAGGTCGTCGGTGAGCTCACGGAGCTCCTTCAGCTTGTCCTGATGCTCGCTGTTGACGCTATGGAGCTCCTCGTTGACCGACTGGAGCTCCTCGTTCGTCGACTGGAGCTCCTCGTTCGAGGCCATGAGCTCCTCGTTCGTCGACTGGAGCTCCTCATTCGCCGCCTCGAGCTCCTCGATGGTCGTCTGGAGGTTCTCGCGCGTATGCCGGAGCTCGAGCTCCGTCGCCTCGAGCTGGAGCTGGATGTCCGTGGCGACGGCGCTCACGTCTTCGGTGGGCGGCGGCGGGCTCGGCCGGTCTTCGAGGCCCTGGAAGAAGAGCGCCATCATCTCGCCCTCCTTCCCGTGAGCAGGGATGTAGCGAACGCGGAGATCGAAGACGTGCTCGCGGCCGCCCACGTGCGAGCGGAGGCTGCGGTAGAGGAGGTCCTGACCGGCTGTGCGCGCGCGGGTGAGCGCCGTGGTCAGGAGCGCCGAGAGCTCCGCCGGGAGCATGTCGCGCACGTCGAGGGACGCGAGCCCGCTCGGGACGTTGAGGAGCCGGCCCACCGAGCCCGTCCGATGGAGCAGGCGAAGCTGCGCGTCGACGAGAAGCATCGGCGGCACGGCCTCCTCGATGGCGAGGCCCAGCCCGCGCACGATGCGCTCGGCCACGCGGTCCGGGGGCGGCGCGCTCCGCCGGCTGCGCGTGGCCCCGGGGTAGGCCTGGTCGAGGTGCCGCGGCCGCCCGGAGAGGCTCCGGAAGACCTTCCAGCGTCGGTCGAGGGGCTCGAAATGCGAGGCGACGCTGCCGAGGGACTCGCTCGACCCGAGCCAGAGGAGCCCGCCGTCGTTGAGCGAGTTGCTGAAGGTGCGGAGCACCTGCTCCTGCACCTGCGCCCGGAGATAGATGAGCACGTTGCGGCACGTGATCATGTCGAGGCGCGAGAAGGGCGGATCCCGCGTGAGGTCGTGGCGCGAGAAGAGGAGCCTGTCCCGGAGCGAGCTCTTCGCGACGAAGCCCTCGCCGCGCCGCTCGAAGTGCCGGCTCAGCGCCGGGGCGGGGAGGTGCTCGGCGATGGCCGAAGAGAAGACGCCCTTGCCGGCCGCCTCGATGGCCTCCCCGCTGACGTCCGTGGCGAAGAGCCGAAGCTCGCGCGTGCTCCCCGCGTCCTCGAGGGCGTCGAGGAGCAGGAGCCCGACCGTGTAGGCCTCCTCGCCGGTCGCGCAGCCCGCCACCCACACGCGCACGGGGCCGGGCCCGGGGAGCGCGACGATCTCCGGGAGCGCCGTCCGCTTCAGCGCCTCGATGGCGCCCGGGTCGCGGAAGAAGCGCGTGACGTGGATGAGCAGCTCGGACGCGAGCTCCTGCACCTCCTTCGGGGACTCCTCGAGGAGCGCGAGGTAGGCGAGCGGGTCCTCGATGCGCTCGGCGCGCATGCGGCGCTCGATGCGACGCACCACCGTCGCCTGCTTGTAGAGCGCGAAGTCGATGCCCGTGTGGCGCTGGAGCAGGCGGAGGAGACGCTCGAGGGGCGCCCCGCCGGGTCCGCCGAGGAGCGCCGAGCGCGCCTCGTCCACGGCGTCGTGCACCACCTCGACGATGCGGCCGGGCGTGAGCACGTGGTCGACCTCGAGGTCCCGAAGCGCCGAGCGGGGCATGCCGTCGAAGCCCGCGCTCTCCGGGTCCTGGACGATGACCAGCCCCCCGGCCTCGCGGATGGCCCGGAGCCCGAGGGCCCCGTCGCTCCCGGTCCCCGAGAGCACTACGCCCGCGCAGCGGTCGCCGGCGTCGATGGCGACGGACTCCATGAGCGTGTCGATGGGCCGCATGCTGGAGCGCGCGCTCAAGGTCTCGACCTCGAGGCGCCCGGCGGCGACCCGGAGGAGCGTCTGGGGCTCGATCACGTAGACGTGGCCCGCGGCGAGCGGGATCCCGTGCTTCGCCTGGAGCACCTCGAGCTCCGTATGCCGGCTCAGGATCTCGACGAGCAGGCTGGGGTGGTCCGGCGAGAGGTGCTGAACCACCACGAAGGCGAGGCCGGAGGGATCGCCGGCGCCCTCGAAGAGCTGGCGCAGGGCCTCGAGACCGCCGGCCGACGCGCCGACGGCCACGACAAACGGCCGTTCCTCCTTCCTCACCGTCGGAGGGTACCGCCTTCCGAGCGCCTCCCCGCCGGCAATCTGGTTGCGCTCGGAGACCAGATCGCCGAGGCTCCTTCTATGGGCGAAGCGACGACGAAGACGCCGCGGGCCGGCTGGCAGCCGACGGCATGCATCCTCTGCGAGTGCAACTGCGGCCTCGAGGTCCAGCTCGGCGGTGACGATGGGCGGCGCCTCGTCCGCTTCCGCGGCGACAAGGCGCACCCCGCGTCGAAGGGCTACGCCTGCGAGAAGCCCCATCGCCTCGACCACTACCAGAACGGTCCCGACCGGCTGACGGCGCCGCTCATCCGCCAGCCCGACGGCGGCTTCCGCGAGGCGAGCTGGGACGAGGCCATCGCCCTCGTCGCCAAACGCTTCGCGGCCATCCGCGACGCCCACGGCGGGCCCTCGATCTTCTATTACGGCGGCGGCGGCCAGGGGAATCACCTCCCCGGCGCCTACGCGACGGCCACGCGCCGAGCGCTCGGTATGCGCTACCGCTCGAGCGCGCTCGCTCAGGAGAAGACCGGCGAGTTCTGGATCGGCCACCGGATGATGGGCTTCAGCACCCGGGCGGATTTCGAGCACTGCGAGGTGGCCTTCTTCCTCGGCAAGAACCCCTGGTTCTCTCACGGCATCCCGCGGGCACGCGTGACGCTGAAGGAGATCGCCGCGGACCCGAAGCGCACGCTCGTCGTCGTCGACCCGCGGCGCACGAAGAGCGCGGCCATGGCCGACATCCACCTCCAGGTGAAGCCGGGCACGGACGCCTGGCTCCTCGCGGGCCTGCTCGCCGTGCTCCTCGAAGAGGACCTCCTCGCCGCCGACTTCATCGCGGCGCAGGCGAACGGGCTGGACGAGGTGCGCGCGGTCTTCGGCGCCGTGGACGTGGCCAGCTACGCGGCGCATTGCGGCGTGCCCGAGGCCCAGCTCCGAGAGGTCGCGCGGCTCCTCGGCCGGGCCGCGAGCGTCGCGAGCTTCGAGGACCTCGGCGTGCAGATGAACCAGCACTCCACGCTGGTGAGCTACCTGCACAAGCTGCTCTGGCTGATGACCGGGAACTTCGGAAAGCCTGGCACGCACTACACCATGACGGGGCTCGTCGACTTCGCCGATGGGCGCTCGAAGCACGTCTCGCCGGTGACCGGCGCGCGCATCGTCGGGGGCATGATCCCCTGCAACAGCATCGCCGACGAGATCCTCACGGACCATCCGAAGCGCTTCCGGGCGATGCTCGTCGAGGCCGCCAACCCCGCGCACTCCCTGGCCGACGGGCCGCGCATGCGCGAGGCCCTGGAAGCCCTCGAGTTCCTCGTCGTCATCGACGTGGCCATGAGCGAGACCGCGAAGCTCGCCGACGTGGTGCTGCCCGCGAGCACCCAGTTCGAGAAGGCCGAGGCGACCTTCTTCAACTTCGAGTTCCCCGAGAACGTCTTCCATCTCCGGCCGCGGCTCATGGAGCCGCCCCCGGGCGTGCTCTCCGAAGCCGAGATTCACGCGCGGCTCTGCGAAGCCCTCGGCGCCCTCGAGGGCGCTCCCATGGACGAGCTCCGCGAGGCGGCCGCGAAGGGCATGGCGGCCTTCATGCCTGCCTTCGCGAAGG
>JBCDGX010000571.1:0-4377 GCA_038750805.1 Myxococcota bacterium | reverse complement strand
GCGCGCCCGCCGGACCTGATCGTCACCGATCTGAGGATGCCGCGGCTCGACGGGCTCTCGCTCTCGCGGCGGCTCAAGGCGGACGCTAGCCTCCAGCACGTCCCGATCATCATGCTCACGGCCAAGGGCCGCCCGGGCGACATGGTCGAGGGCATCAACGCCGGCGCCCGCCACTACCTGACGAAGCCCTTCAAGCGTGACGAGCTCCTCGACAAGGTCCGAACCGTCCTCCGCCTCGCCTGAGCCCGGCGCGCCCCCGCTGCTTCGCGACGTCGCCCTCGCGGCGGCGGCCGGCGTGATGCAGTTCCTCGGCTTCGCAGGCTACGACCTCTGGCCCTTCGCCTTCGTGTGCTTCGTGCCGGCGCTGGTCGTGCTCTCGCGTTCGGCGGCCGTGTCCGCCAAGCGCGTCGGGTTCCTCGGCCTCGTGCACGGCTACGCCGCCTACGCGGGCGGCTACTACTGGATGGTCCAGACCCTGGACGCCTTCTCGGGCTACGGCACCGCCGCCGCGACGGCCTTCGCGTCGATCTTCTGGCTCTTTCAGGCGCTCCAGCACGTCGCCTTCTACCTGCTCGTGCAGCGTGGGCTCCGCCGCGGCTGGCCCCTCGCCCCCCTCGCCCTCGCCGGGCTCCTCACCGTCGAGCACGCCTTCCCGACGCTCTTCCCGAGCTACCTCGCGTCGGGCTTCCACGAGGTCACGGCCTTCATCCAGAGCGCCGACCTCGGCGGCTCGATGCTCGTCAGCGCGGTCGCCATGGGCGTGAACGTCGGCGTCTACCTCGGCCTCCCCGCGCGCTTCGGTGGGCCCGCGCCGGCCGGGAAGCGATATCGGCCCCTCGCCTTCGCCCTCGGCGCCGTACTCCTGAACCTCGCCTATGGCGCCTACCGCATCGCCGACGTCGAGGCCCGCGCCGCCGAGGCGCCGACGCTCGACGTCGGCATGGTCCAGACCAGCCTCACCATGGACCTGAAGCGCCACGACCCGACCGTCGGCTACGTGCGCCACGTGGAAGGCTCCCTCGAGCTCGAGGACACCCACGAAGGCCTCGACCTCATCGTCTGGCCCGAGTCCGGCTACAACTTCTTCATCCCCGAGGACGAGCAGAACCTGAAGCGCCGGGTGATGGGGGCGCTCCGCGGCGCGCGGGCCATCGACTCGGCCATGCTCTTCGGCGGGCTCGCGCGACGCACGGGCGAGGACGGCGAGCCTGACCTCTTCAACACGGCCTACCTCGTCAACGCCGCGGGCACGCGCCTCGGCACCTACGACAAGACCTATCTGCTCGCCTTCGGCGAGTTCATGCCCCTCGGCGACGTCTTCCCGATCCTCTACGAGTGGTCACCGAACACGGGGAAGTTCACCCCCGGCGACCACGTGCGCCCGCTCGTGCTCCCGCACGAGGGCCTCGAGGTCCGCATCGGCACGCTCATCTGCTACGAGGACGTGCTCCCCGGGTTCACGCGACGGATGGTGCGCGAGGGCGACCCGCACCTCCTCGTGAACATCACCAACGACTCGTGGTTCGGGGACACGCTCGAGCCGTGGATTCACCTCGCGCTCGCGAAGTTCCGCTCCGTCGAGCACCACCGCGCGCTGGCGCGCTCGACCAACAGCGGCGTGACGGCCTTCGTCGACCCGCTCGGGCGCACGCTCGAGGGCGCGCTGCCCTTCGGCGAGGTGGACGAGATCGCCGCGGAGCTACCGCTCCTGACCGGGACCACGGTCTACGCCGTGGTGGGCGATTGGCCGGGCTGGGCCGGGCTCGGCGTCATGTTCTGGCTGCTGATCGTCGGCGAGCGGAAGACGGCGCCCCGCGCCGCCTGAGCGCCTGCCTGCCGCCGCGCCGCGCCGCGCCGCTAGAGATCGATGCGGAGGCCGACGGCGCTGTAGGGGTTACCGAGGCGCATCTCGAGGCCGACCTTCGGCGCGAAGCGCCAGACCGCACCCACCGCGGCGAGGATCCAGGCGCCGGCCTCGATGGTGTCCTGCCCGTCGAAGAAGGCCGGCGAGAGGTACACGTTGAAGCCGAGCTCCGCGTACGCCGACCAGTGCTTCGGCAGGTAGAACTCCCAGTGGAGCGCGACGGGGATGCCGAGGCCGAAGCCCGCCTCGTCGCCGGTCACCGGGTCGTTGAAGCGGGCGTAATAGAGGTCGGCGCCGACGCTCAGGTGAACGCTGTTGTTCAGCGTCGTGATGAAGCCGTTGTCGACGAGCGGGATCCCGAAGCGCCCGCCCGCCGCGAGGCCCGGGCCGAAGTGGCTGATGCCCGCGTGGAAGGCGAGGTAAGGCGGCCTCCGCCCCTCGAACACGTCGTCGACGTAGAAGGGCTCCTCCTCCGCCGGGGCCTCCTGGGCGGCCACCGGGGTCGCGAGCACGAGCACGGCCAGGACCGCGCCCGCGACGCGCTCAAGCCTCGGCGCGCGCACGGCGGAGCGCCCGGGCAGCGTCCGCCACGTCCTCCATGCAGGGCTCGCAGCCGGCGCCGCAGCAGCCGGGCCAGGTCGCCTCCGAGCGCTCGACGAGGGAGAGCACGAGAAAGCGGTCGTCCCCGCAGATGCCGTAGCGGCGGCAGGCCGCGTCGAGGAGAGGGTCCGGACCGAGGTCGCCGGGCGGGACCTCGCGGGCTGCGGCGTCGGTCGACGCGGCCGAAGGCATCGGCCGGCACTCTGGGGCTGGCTTTTCAGCACGACAAGAACTTTCCTCACTCCCGGAAGGTCAACGCGATGCGGAGCGGCTCGCCGTCGATCCACGGTCGCGTCAGCGGCTCGGCCTTGGCGCCCTGGGCGCCGCTCAGCTCGACGAGCGCCTTGAACCAGCCGACGTGGAGCAGCCCGTGGACCGGGCCGATATCGTCGTAGCCGCGGAAGGCGACCTGCGCGCCCTCGGCCGTCGCGTCCACGACGAGCTCCCCGAAATCGAAGTTCCGGCGCCAGGCCCGGGGGAAGGCCGCGAGGGACTCGTGCGCCGTCGGGCGGATCGCCGCGGCGTGCACGTTGGCGTTCTGCCGCGCGCCGAGCTCACCCATGCGGATGGCGGCGGCGTCGGACCCGTCCATGACCACGCGATGCCAGAGGTCGAGGGCGTCGAGGAAGACCGGGAGCGGGTACCAGGAGGTCGCCATCACCCGCTCGGGGCCCATGAAACCGGCCAGCGAGGGAGGCCAGCCGCCGGGCGGCGCGCCCTGCGCTCGCGCCCAGACCCGCAGCACGGCGACGACGCCGCGACGGTTCAGGCCCTTCACGTGGCGTTGTTCGCTCGCTTCGGCCCCCACCGGGCAACGCTACCAGGTAGCAGCGCGTTGGGACGTCTTTCGACGACGTCGCGCTCAGGCGCCGCGCTCGCGCTCGCGCTCCCGCTCGGCGGGCACGGTCACGCCTTCGGCTTCCGCCGGGACCTCGACCCGAGCCTTCGGATGTCGCGCGCCGTCTCCGCCGCTCGGGGTGTTGTCGAGCTCGACGAGCGTGCCGTAGGCGCCCGCGACGGCGGCGACGGTGGTCAGCGGGATCTCGGTCCAGGGGGTGCCGGCCACGACCTCCGAGGCGTTGGCGGCCGCCGGGATGTCCAGGGGCAGGCCAATGGCCCCGTACTTGGTCCCGAGCCAGTAGGCGAGCGCGCCGAGGCCCGCGCCGAAGACGGCCTTGAGGCCGCCCTCGATGGCCCCGCCTTCCTTCCAGGGCGGTTTGCCGGTGAAGACGCCGGCGATGGCGCCGGAGCCCATGGCCAGCGCGAAGCCCAGGATGCCCGTGGCCGTCGTCCAGCCGAGGCCGAAGTGGAGGCCGGCGCCCAGGGCACCCCCGATGACGAGACCTTTGAGCAGCCCGAGCCCGAGTCGTTTCAGCATGCGTCCTCCGCGTCGGACTACGCCCGACGGCCCGCCCCGATTTCCCGCGGGTGCGCAGTCTAGCAGCGTTGCCCGATGCGCGAGCGCGGCCCCCGAACTGCTATGGTGGGAGGAGGCATGCGTGGGGGAGAAGGGCCGCGCCCCTCGGGGGGTCCCGCGCCGACGGAGCTCCGGCGGCTGGCGCCTCACGTCTACCTCCAGGCCTTCGGGTCCGGCGTGGACGCGCGCACGCTGCAGGACTTCCTCGCGCGCGTCGAGACGCAGATGCCCTCCTTCGAACGGCCCTTCGCGTGGGTCGTGGACATCCACCTCGCCGTGCGCGCCACCTCGGTCCACCGGCGCCTCTTCGCCGAGCACGATCGCCGCACGGTGGCGCTCGACCGCGAGCACTGCGCGGGCGTCGGGCTGGTCGTGAAGAACGCGGTGATGCGGGGCATGGTCACGGCGGTCCATTGGATGCAGCCGCCGGTCTACCCCTACGTCGTCACGAACGGCCGCGCGGAGGCCCTCGAGTTCTGCCGGACGTCCCTCGCGG
>JBCDGX010000570.1:0-4390 GCA_038750805.1 Myxococcota bacterium | reverse complement strand
GCACGTCCGGGTCCGCGATCATCGGCTCGATGATCTGGTCGAGGTCGACCACGAACTCCGCCGCGTACTTCGCGTCCGGATCGGGCGTCAGCGGCGGGTTCTCCCCCGACGCGAGCTCGGCGATGCGGGCCTCCGCCTTGTCCCTCAGCCCCTGGAGGAGCTTCTGCTCGTTGTCCATGCCGCGCTCGATCATCCCCTGGATGCGCGCGCTCGCGATGCGCAGCGACTCGATGAGCGCATCGGCCTGCGAGATGCAGATCGAGGCCTTGGCCTTCATCTCCGCCGTCCAGTCCGTGAACGTGAAGGCCTGGTCGGCCAGCAGCGTCCCGATGTGGACCTCGATGACCCGACCCTGGAAGACGTTCTCGCCGAACTTCGCGAGCATTTGCGCCTGCGTCGCGTGCACGACGTCGCGGAAGTCCATGTGGTCCTTCAGCGTGCCCTCGAAGGTCACCTTCAAGGGCACGCTGAAGGACCACATGGACTTCCGCGACGTCGTGCACGCCACGCAGGCGCAGATGCTCGCGAAGTTCAACGGTGAGAACGTCTTCCAGGGCCGGGTCATCGAGGTGCACATCGGCACGCTGCTGTCGGACCAGGCCTTCACGTTCACGGACTGGACCGCCGAGATGAAGGCGAAGGCCTCCATCTGCATCTCGGAGCCGGACGCGCTGATCGCGTCGCTGCAGATCGCCAAGGGGCGCATCCAGTCCATGATCGACCGCGGTATGGACAACGATCGGCAGCTCCTCCAGGGACTGCTCGACAAGGCCACGGCACGCATCGTCGAGATGGAGTCCGGAGCGAACCCGCCGCTCCAGCCCGACCCCGACGCGAAGTACGCAGCGGAGTTCGTCGTCGACCTCGACCAGATCATCGAGCCGATGATCGCGGACCCGGACGTCGAGAACGAGGACGTGTCCAAGCGGTACACGCACGACACGATCCGCCCTATCTCCTACTATGGCGGCACGAAGAAGGTCGATCTGGGCTTCGTGGGATCCTGCATGGTGCACAAGGGCGACATGCAGATCATCAGCCAGATGCTGCAGAACATCGAAAAGCAGCAAGGTACGGTGACCTTCAAGGCGCCTCTGGTCGTGGCGCCACCGACCTACAATATCGTGAACGAGCTGAAGGCAGAGGGCGACTGGGCGGTGCTTCAGCGCTACTCGGGATTCGAGTTCGACGATGTTTCGCCAAAGAGCGAGGCGCGCACCAAGTACCAGAACATCATGTATTTGGAGCGACCGGGCTGCAATCTCTGCATGGGCAACCAGGAGAAAGCCGAGAGGGGCGATACGGTGATGGCCACCTCCACACGGCTCTTCCAGGGGCGCGTCGTAGCGGACAGCGATGAGAAGAAGGGCGAGTCCCTGCTCGCGTCGACGCCGGTCGTCGTTCTGTCCACGATCCTGGGCCGCACGCCGACCTACGACGAGTACGTGGAGGCCGTCGACGGCATCAAGCTCACGAGCTACGCACCTCCCGCAAGCTGAGCCTGGGACTCTCTACATCAGACGATCGAAGTAGCCCTTGCCACTCGCATCGAATCCGGATTCACCGCGCCACGACGCCAAGGCGTGCGCGACGACGACGACGCGGCAACCGAGCTCCTCCTCGAGGGCGTTCTGGGGGACGCCGTGTGGATATCCGCCCACGAGGTTGTTGGCTGCGTTGTTCACCGCGACGTTCTGCGCCTCTTCGGCAGACTCGTAGCCTGGCGGCGCCTCCGCGGTCGGCTCGGGCCAGGCTTCCGCGATCGCTCTCATCTCGTCCCGCGACAAGCCCATCAGGGTGTGGAACTCAGCGTCCGAAAAGTACGGGCCGTCCACCGCGAGATGCAGGCACCTGCGCAGCACCTCGATGTCCTCCGGCGGTGCCATCAGCGACAGCATGCCACGACCAAGAGCCCGCGGAAGGCACCGTTTCCGAGGCCCAGTGTGCGCTTGGCCCAGCCAATAGGTGCGCGTTGCCCCAGCAAGATGGCGAAAGACAGCATGACCCCCCGGAGAGTTACGGCGGTGTGCCGGTCCCCCGACCATCCCCCGCCGACCCGTCGCGCCTCCCGGGCGCCGGCAGCGCGCTGAGCCCTTCCGCCAGCAGGTCGAACACCGCCCGCACGCGCTCACTCGTCCTCACGTCGCGATGGCTCGTCAGCCACATCGGCACGGGGATGGCCGGGAGCGCGGGCAGCGCGCGCATGACCCGGGGCTCCGGCTCGCCGACCTGGTCGAGCATCACGGCGACGCCGCCGTCCTCGAGCGTCAGCGCCCATTGCACGTGCTGGTCGGCGCTCACCCAGGGGAAGCTCTTCTCGGTCAGCGAGAGGCCGAGCGCGTTCAGCCCTTCGATGAGCCGTGGCCCGTGGTCGAAGGCGAAGAAGGCCGCGCGCTCCGAGAGCGCCGCCGGCGTGGCCGGGTTGTCGATGGACGCGAGGTAGGCCGGCGTGGCGTAGAGATAGGCGCGATCCTCCCGGACCTTCCGGGCGACGAGCGCGTCGCCCTCCGGGCGCGCGTTCCGGACGGCGATGTCCGCCTCGCGCTGGCCGAGGTCGCTGATGGCGAGCGTGGAGACCACCTCCAGCGTGATGCCGGGGTGACGGCGGCGGACCCCGGCGAGCAGCGGCGGCAGCAGGTACGCCGCGTTCAGGGGGCTCGCGCTGATCGCCACGGGGCCTTCGAGGCCGACGCTCTGCCCCTCCGCGACCCGGCGAAAGCGCGTCGCCGCGTCCGCCATCGAGCGCACGTGCGCGAGGAGCGCCTGGCCCGTCGGCGTGGGCGCCAGGCCCCGGCCCGCGCGCTCGAAGAGGCTCACGCCGAGCTCCTCCTCGAGGGCCGCGACCTGCCGGCCGACCGTTGGCTGCGTGGTGCCGAGCGCCTGAGCCGCCGCCGTGTAGGAGCCGGTCTCCGCGGTCACGAGAAACGCCCGCGCCCGATTCCAGTCGAAGGCGACGCGCTCCCAATTCATACGCGAACGCATAGCACGCATGCCTTTATGGGCGTGGTGCGAACGTTTTCGCATGACCAAGATGCAGGTGTCGGCAGCGAAGGCCGGCACCGGAGGAGGACCCCATGCGTGCAGCGATGCAGACCGAGTACGGTGCCCCGAACGTCCTGAGCGTGGGCGAGGTCGCGGACCCCATCCCTGGCAAGGGCGAGGTGCTCGTCGGCGTCCATGCCTCGGCCATCACCCAGGGCGACCGCCGGCTCCGCGCCGGCGACTTCCCCGGGCTCGTCGGGGCGCTCGGGAGCCTGGCCGTCGGCGTGCGGCGGCCGCGGGCCCGGGTGCCGGGGAGCACCTTCGCGGGGCGCGTGGTCGCCATCGGCGCCGGCGTCACGCGCTTCGCGGTGGGCGACGACGTCTTCGGCGGCGTGATGCACGGCGCCCTCGCCGAGCGCCTCGTGGTGAAGGAGAGCGCCGGCATCGCGAAGATGCCCGCGGGCTTCACGCACGCCGAGGCGGCGACCCTGCCCTACGGGGCGGGCACGGCCCGCGCCTTCCTCGAGGACTTCGGGAAGCTCGAGGGTGGTGAGCGCGTGCTCGTCGTCGGCGCGACGGGGGGCGTCGGGCGTTTCGCGGTGCAGCTCGCGGCGCACCTCGGCGCCGAGGTCTGGGGCACCCATCGCGGTTCCGAGTCGGAGCTCGTGGGTGCGCTCGGCGCCCGGCCCGTGACCCTCGACGAGCTCGGCGAGGCGGGCTTCGACCTGGTGCTCGACACGGCCTTCGCGGAGAGCGCCTTCCGCCGCTTCCGGCGGCACCTCGCGCCGCGCGGCCGCTACCTCACGCTCATCGCCAGCGTCCGCGTGCTCGCGGAGATGCTCTTCACCAGGCTCACCGGGGGCAAGCGCGCCAAGACCGGCGTGGCCCTGGAGAGCGCCGCGGGGCTCGAGGCCGTAGCGCGGCTGGCGGAGGCCGCCGCCTTTCGGCCGCGAATCGCGAAGCGCTTCCCCCTCGCCGAGGTCGCGGCCGCGCATGCGTACCTCGAGGAGGAGCGGCCCCGGGGCGAGGTCGTCGTCGAGCTCGTGCCCGCCGCGGCGAGCGAGCACGCGGCCTGACGCGCGCCTCGCCCGCGGGCGCTCACCGCCGCACGGCGTCGAAGAAGGCCCAGAGGTCCTCGTTGGTCACGTCGGCGAAGGTCGGGCCGATGAGGCGCGCGGGGAAATACTGGTGGCCGTTCACCCAGGTATGGCCTCCGCCGCGCACGCTCAGCAGCGTGAGCGGCGCCGCGCACTCGCGGTAGACGCTCGCGACCACGTCGATGCCGTCGTCGGCCCGCTCGGGACCGGGCAGGAGCACGGGCTCCGGCGCGCAGCCGAGGCGCTCGGCCCAGCCGAGCATGCTCACGGCCACGGAGACGACCAGGCCCGCCGGGTCGCCGATGCATCCT
>JBCDGX010000569.1:0-4399 GCA_038750805.1 Myxococcota bacterium | reverse complement strand
GTCGAAGGTCGGGACGCCGGCGTAGGCCAGCGTCTCGAGACCGAGGGCCGTGTGAGCGAGGGAGACGCCGAAGGCGCCGTCCTTCCGCTGCTCCTTGCGCGTCGCCGTGACGAGCGCCTCGAGCGAGCGCTTCACCGTCGAGGCCTCGAGGCCCGGGTGGGCGCTCTTGAGCGCGGCGAGGGCCCGCGCCGTCTCGCGGCGGTCCGCCGGGGTCTTTGGCGTGAAGGCGACGAGGGCCGCGAGGTCGCCGCGGAGCTGGGCGAGGTCACGCTTCTCGCGGACGCTCGCGAGGAGCCCCTCGGCGGCGTGGAAGACCGGCGTGTGCGCCGAGACGCCCTCGTCCGGCGCGACCTTCGCGAGGAGCGCGTCGACGTCGAGCTCGACGGTCGCCATGTCCTCGAGCGCGTCGCCGAGGTCCGGCGAGGAGGGGCGGATCTTGATGCCCTGCATCGGGTAGAGCGCCGACGAGGCGCCGCGGATGCGGCGGCGGAGCGCCGCGGGCATGGCCGTGGCGGCGGGCCACTGGGCCCACTCGACGAAGGCCGCGATGTCGCCGGGCACGCTCGCCGTCGGCCGGCGCGTGAGCGTCTCGGTGATGGCCTGGCCGGCCACCTTCACGAAGGCCTTCGCGAACTCCGGCAGGCGGACCTCGTCACCCGCGAGGATGTGCATGGTGCGGTCGCGCTCGGCGGGCTTCTTCCGCCAGGTCTCGAAGACCGCGGAGCGGATGGCGGCGGCGCTCTCGTCCTCGCGGACGAAGACCTGGTTGAGCGCGTTCGAGAGGAGCTCGGGGACGTAGCTCTCGGGCTCGCGACCCCGGTGGTAATCGCTGACCTTCGGCGCCTCGTAGAGGGCCTTGCCGTCCTTCAGGCCCACGGTGATGCCGCTGGCCGTGAGCGGATGATAGAAGCCGACCGCGTCGCCGACGAGGGCGATGTTGCCCGCGCCGTAGAAGCTCCGCGGGTGGAAGCGGTTGCAGGCCCAGACGAGCTTCTCGCTCTCGAGGGCCTTCCGGAAGGCGCCGCGGAGGCTCTCGGGGAAACGCGCGCGGAAGGCCTCCCAGAGGTAGCGGGCATCCCGGCGGCCGCCGGGATGGCTGGCCGGCAGATCGATGCAGGCGCGGACCTGGTTCGGGGCGATGCGGTAGAGGAGCACCGGGCCCGGACCGCCGAGGAGCACCGTGCCGTAGCCCTCGTAGGGAATCTCGACGTCGCGGAGCGTGAGGCCCGCCATGTGGCTGACGACGTCGGCGGCCTCCTCTCCGCGGAGGTGCTTGCGGACGACCGAGGAGCGACCGTCGGCGCCGACGACGATGCCCGCGCGGACGCGGAGCTCGTCCTGGCCCTTGCGCTGGATGCGGACGTCCTCGCCCTCGAGGCCGGTGACGCGCGCCAGGGGGAGGTAGTCGAGGCCGGGGAGCTCGGCGGCGCGGCGGCGGAGGTGGCGGACGAGGTCGCCGTGCTCGCAGCTGAAGCCGATCACGCCGTCGGGCGTGTCGTAGTCGAGGCGGACGGGCTCCGTGCCGTCGTCCGGGAAGACCGCGAAGCCCCAGCAGGGCGCGTGCTCGGCGGTCTGAGCGTGCGGCGTCAGATCGAGGTCGCGGAGGATCCGCGCGCCGCTTGGGTGAATCCACTCGCCGGCGAAACGGCCGGCGGCCTTCGGGTTGGCCTCGACGAGGAGCACCGTGGCGCCGCGACGGGCGTAGCCGACCGCGGTCGCGGTGCCGGCGGGGCCGGCGCCGACGACGACCACGTCGTAGGTGGAACGGAGCTGCTCGGCAGCGCGGGGCGCATCGTGCGCGGGGGGGCGGGTGCTCGGCATGCGTAGGGAGGCGGGCGCGCGCGCGCCCGCGGCAGCGTGTTAGCAACCCCGCGCCCCGAGCTGGGGGCCTTTCGGACGAGCCGATCGGATCGGCCGGCGAGTCGTTCCGGGCCTCCGGTGAACCGGGGCTTCCGGCGAGGGCGGATCCGCTGGAATGCGTGAGAATTCCATGTTTCCGGCGAGTTAGGCCTGGCAGGAGTGGAACGTGTTGCGGCCCGTGAACCGCCGTGAACCGTCCCCGGACCAGGGATGCGAGCGCAACCCGTTCCAGCACGACACGCGCCCGCCACGGAACTGACGCAAGGCGCCTGCCGACGGGTGTCGCGCGCGGGCCGACGTGTCCGCCGCGAAAGGGACAAATCGATGCTTGAAACGTGGAGCAAGTGGATGCTGCTCGCGGCGCTCGTGGGCGCCGTGGCATGCGGGGAAGACGGCCTGGACGGCCTCGACGGCGCCGATGGGGCACCGGGCATGGACGGGACCGACGGAACCGACGGAACCGACGGAACCGACGGAACCGACGGCACGGACGGAACCGACGGGAACGACGGCCAGGATGGCCGGGACGCCGCGCCCAGCGGGATCTTCCTGAACTTCGTCGGCGTCTACGAGACCGGCGTGTTCGACGACGGCGCGTCGGAGATCGTCGTGTTCGACGCGACGACCAACAACGTGCTCGTGATCAACGCGAACGCGGGCGTCGTCGACGTGGTCGACGCGAGCGACCCCTCGACGCCCACGCTCACCACGAGCCTGGACCCCTCGGCCGACGTGACCGGCTTCGGCGTCGGGGGCGTCAACAGCGTCGCCGTGGCCAACGGCATCGCCGCAGTGGCCGTGGAGGCGGACACCTCGACCGACGACGGCGTGATCGCCTTCTACCAGACCAGCGACAACGCCTTCCTCGGCAGCGTCGGCGTCGGCGCCCTCCCCGACAACGTCATCTTCACCCCCGACGGCAACACGGTGCTCGTGGCCAACGAGGGCGAGGTCGACATCGAGGCCATGGTCGACCCCGAGGGCAGCGTCTCCATCATCGACGTCTCCGGCGGGGACTTCTCCGCGCTCACGGCGACGACCCTCGACTTCACGGCCTTCAACGCGTCGGAGGCGGCGCTCGTCGAGGCCGGCGTGCGCAAGATCGGGAACGGCCCCGGCTTCGCGAACACGCTCTCCCAGGACCTCGAGCCCGAGTACATCGCGACCAACGGCGAACTCGCCTGGGTCACCCTCCAGGACAACAACGCGCTCGCCATCGTGGACCTCGCCACGCCCGCGATCGTCGACGTCCTCCCGCTCGGCCTGAAGGACTACAGCATCCCCGGGAACGAGATCGACGCGAGCGACCGCGACGACCGCATCAACATCCGGAACTGGCCGGTCTTCGGCATGTACCAGCCGGACACCATCGCCCACTACGTCGCCAACGGTCAGCCCTACCTGATCACGGCGAACGAGGGCGACGCGCGCGACGACTCGGGCGACGAGTCGCGCCTCGACGACGTGACGCTGGATCCCACGATCTTCCCGGACGCCGCGACGCTCCAGCGCGACGAGAACCTCGGCCGCCTGGAGGTTTCGACGCTCAGCTCGGACCCGGACGGCGACGGCACGGCGGAGCGCATCGTCTCCTTCGGCGCGCGCTCCTTCTCGATCTGGGACGGCCTCACGGGCGAGCTCGTCTTCGACAGCGGCAACGACCTCGAGGTGATCACGGCCCGCCGCCTCGGCACGCTCGGGTTCAACGCGAACAACGACGAGAACGGCTTCGATTCGCGCTCGGACGCCAAGGGCCCGGAGCCCGAGGCCGTGACCACGGGCGTCGTGAACGGCCGCACCTACGCCTTCATCGGCGCCGAGCGGGTGGGCGGCGTCTTCGTCTACGACGTCACGCACCCCGAGAGCCCGCGCTTCGTGCAGTACGTGAGCCGCCGCGATTACGCGCTCTCCGACGTGGAGGGGATGCTCTCCTCGGCCGGTGACCTCGGCCCCGAGAGCATCGCGTTCGTGCCGGCCGCAGACAGCCCGACGAGCGAGCCCCTCGTCATCGTGGGCAACGAGGTGAGCGGCACGACCTCCTTCTGGAGCATCACCACGCCCTGAGCCTCGGCTCGCACCTGGAACGGCCGGCTCGTTCGCGAGCCGGCCGTTTTCGTTCCGTCGTGGCCCGGCCCGGGATGTGCATCCCGCGTATGCTCATGACGGTGAAGGGGTCGAAGCGAACGCCCGGGGGTGCGTGGCGCGTCGGGTGGTTGGCGCTGGCGGCCGGGGCCGCGGGGGCATTGCTCGTGAGCCAGGCGGTGGCGTGGCCGAGCCTCCAGGGAGCCATCGACGCCGCCCACCGGAGCGAAGCCGAAGTCCTGCTCGCGCGCTTCCGCGAGGCGATGCGGGAGGAGGGCGACCCGGAGACGCACGTCGCCGCCTTCGTCGAGAGCCAAGCGGCCGCGGGCGTGACCTACGCCGCTGCCGCGCTCCCCCGCCAGACCGTCGCCGCGGGGGCGCCGCTCGGACGCGCGGCGCTCCATCCCGACCCGGGCGAGGCCGCGGTGATCGCCGATGGCGAGCACGTCCGGGTGCG
>JBCDGX010000568.1:0-4402 GCA_038750805.1 Myxococcota bacterium | reverse complement strand
GGCGAGCAATGGCCTCCTCGTCGGCGCTGATGGCGCGCTGCACCTCGTTCTTGACGATCTCGTCGTACTCGCCCTTCACCACGCCGATGAGCTCCGAGTACTTCTTCCGCTCGTCTTCCGCGCTGATCAAAGAGTGGTGCTGCAGCCCCTTCTCGAGCTCGTTCAGCACCATGAACGGGTTGATGTAGCCCTCGTTCCCCTCGCGCACGAGGGCGTTCGAGATCTTGTCCTGGATGAAGCGCGGGCTGATGCCGTCGAGGCCTTCGCGCTTGGTCTCCTTGCGGAGCTCCTTCACGTTGTCCTGCGTGTAGCCCGGCAGGATCTTCCCGTCGTAGAGCTTCGCCTTCTGGAGCAGCGAGAGCTGGTGCTTCTTCGGCTCCTCGAGGCGGCTCATCACGGCCCACATGGCCGCGACCTCGAGCGTGTGCGGCGCGACGTGCTTCCCCTTCAGCTTCTCCGAGCCGAAGTCCTTCTGGTAGATCTTGATCTCCTCGGACATCTTCGTGATGTACGGGATATCGATTTTGATGGTCCGGTCGCGAAGCGCCTCCATGAACTCGTTGTTCAGGAGCTTCTTGTACTCGGCCTCGTTGGTGTGACCGATGATCACCTCGTCGATGTTGGTCTGCGCGAACTTCTTCGGCTTGACCTTCTGCTCCTGCGTGGCGCCGAGCAGATCGTAGAGGAAGGCCACGTCGAGCTTAAGCACCTCGACGAACTCGATGATGCCGCGGTTCGCGACGTTGAACTCGCCGTCGAAGTTGAACGCCCGCGGATCCGAGTCGGAGCCGTACTCGGCGATCTTCCGGTAGTTGATGTCGCCAGTGAGCTCCGTCGAGTCCTGGTTCTTCTCGTCTTTCGGCTGGAAGGTGCCGATGCCGATGCGGTCCTGCTCACTCAGGATGAGGCGCTTCACCTTCACGTGGTTCTGGACCACGCGGGACCAGTCGCCGTCGTAGCGCTCCATCAGCTCCTTGAAGATGAAGCGGCAGGCCGGGTTCAGGTCGCCCTTCACGCGGACGCGCATCGAGTCGTTGCCGAGCTTCAGCTCCCCGATGGCCTTCTCGCGCCACTCGATGGGGATGAGCCGGAGCGGCTCGTCGTGCATCGGGCAGGGGAAGGTGTCGTCCTCGCCGGCGAGCCCCGTCTCCGCGAGGTTCGTCCACTCGTAGCTGTAGAGCGCGCCTTCGGGGGTCCGGGAGTAGGCCTCGATGCCCTTCTTCAGGAGCCGCGCGATGGTGCTCTTCGAGGAGCCGACGGGCCCGTGGAGCAGGATGATGCGCTTCTCCGGGCCGTAGCCCTGGGCCGCGGCCCGCAGCACGTGCACGAGGCGCATGAGCGGGATGTCGAGGCCGAAGATCGCGTCCTTGCCGCCGTCGATGGGGTCCTTGAAGAACGGGTAGCGGACGAGGCGCTTCTTGTTGTCGATGTACTCCTCTTCGCCGTAGCTGACGACCATGTCGTAGAGCCGCTGGTAGGCGTTCCGCGTGACCCGCGGCGTCTTCCGCACGACGGCGAGGTAGTCCTCGAAGGAACCTTCCCAGTGGAGGTCCCGGTACTGGTCGTAGTCCTGGAGCGCGGCGATGCGCGCGACCATGTCTCCCACGTGTTGCCTCCTAGGCTGCCGCCCGCGGCGAACGCGTGGCGACCTCGTCAAAGCTAGCACCGCTCCCGGGGCTTCGTCTCAGGGCGCGAGGTTCCCGGCCGGCCCACGCCGCCGCGTACGAAGTGGTACGCTCTTCCTGTGCTGCAAACGCGCGTCTCGCCCGTGCTGCTGTCTCTCGTCCTGTCGGCGGCCTGCACGCGCACGGTGGTCGACGGCAGCGGTCCGGACGCGGTGGGCGACGCCGCAGCGCCCCGCGATGGAGCGGGTCCCGGCGATGGCTCGGACGCCTCCGGCCCTCGCTGCGACCCTCCGGCAGTCACGCTCCTCATCGACGCGAGCGCCTCGATGGCCACCCGCGATGACGCGGGCGTGCGGCGCTGGACGACGCTACGCGAAGCGCTCTTCGGCTCCTACGGGCGCTGTCGCGACATCGAAGGCGGCACCGGCGGAATCGTCTGCGCGGCTGCACGCGCGACGTGCGACGTGGTGGGGCCGAGCCCGCGCATGCGGCTGAGCTGCGACGCGATTTGCGCAAGCTCCGGCTTGGCCTGCGAGGAGGCCAGGGCGCTGCAGGGCTCGGAGGAGGCGGAGTCGCGGTGTGTGGCGGACGCAGGGACCACGACGACCTGCGCGGAGACCGAGGGCCGACGGCGGTGCTCATGCCGTGGCGAGACCGGCGTGAGGAACGACGGAGCGCTCCGGCAGGTGGAGGGTCGCGCGGAGCTGGCCCTCGCGACGTACACGACGGCCGACTACGAGGACCCGGAGACCTGCCTGGGTCCAGCCGAGGGGACGACGGAGCCCAAGTTCGGGGAGACCGACAGCCTCGAGGCCTTCCTGGAAACGCGCGTCCCGAACGGCGGATCACCGACGCCCGAAGCGCTCGAGGAGGTGTATCCCGCGCTGGAGGCGCGTGCAGTGACCGGCCAGCGCGTCGCGCTGATCCTCATCATCGACGGGATTCCGAGCGGCTGCGGGGTCATGAGCATCCAAGATAGTCGGGACCGCATCGCGCTCGCGCGCGAACGAGGCGTGAGCACCTACGTGGTCGGCCTCGGGGACGCCGAGATGCTTCGTGCTCCCCTCGAGTCGCTGGCCGGGGTCGCAACGGGCGATTCCGAGCTCCGCCTCGTGATCTCGCAGGACGGCTCGGGGCTCCGCGACCACCTCCTCGCGATCTTCGACGCCGAGATCGCGTGTCCAGATCCCTGACGCGCCGCCAGAGTGCTAGGCCCGCCCGGGTGAGCGCACCCGCGACCCAGCGCCGCCTTCTCTCCGCGTCTGTCACCCTCATCCTCGCGGTCTCCTGCGATTGCGCGACCGATCCCGCCGGCGCCTGCGACTCCCCCGCCCTCACCGTGCTCGTCGACGCGAGCGGCTCCCAGCTCCTCGCCGTGCCCGCGGGCATCACGCGGTGGACGACGCTTCGGGGTGCGCTCTTCGGGGCCGCCGGGCGCTGCGCCGAGGCCGAGCGGGACGGGAGCCAGCTCCTCTGCGGCGCGACGGTGGACGCCTGCGAGCTCCTCGGCCGGGCGGGTATGACCGACGCGAGCTGCGACGCGGTCTGCGGGAGCGTCGGCCTCGCCTGCGCGTCGGCGCGGACCTTCGAGGGGGTGATGAGCGCGCGCCGCTGCACGCCCGAGCTCGGAACGCCCGCCGCGTGCGACGCCGCCGGGGGCGTCCGGCGCTGCCGCTGCACCGGGGCGACCGGGCGCGCGAACGACGGCGCGCTCCGGCGCTGGGAGGATCGCGCCGAGCTCGCGCTCGCCACGTACACGACGAGCGATTTCGAGGACCGCCTCACCTGCCTTGGCCCGGCGGAAGGCACGCTCGAGCCGCGTCTCGGCGCCGGGGACGCGCTCGCGAGCTTCCTCGACGCCCGCCATCCGAGCGGCGGGACGCCCACGGCCGAGGCCCTCGAAGAGGTGCTCCCGGCCCTCGAGGCGCGCGCGGCGGCGGGTCAGCGCGCCGCGCTCGTCGTGCTCACGGACGGCGCGCCCGCCGGCTGCGGCCTCGACGGCACCGCCGAGACCGAGGCGCGCATCGCCCTCGGACTCGAGCGCGGCGTGCGGACCTACGTGATGGGCCTCGGCGCCGACGAAGCGCTCGTCCCCATCCTCCAGCGCCTCGCGGCTGCCGGGGGCGGCGGCGATCTCCAGCTCCGCGTGAGCTCGGACGAGGAGGCGCTCCGCGCGCACCTCGACGCCGTGCTCGCCCGCGAAGCCGCCTGCCCCTGAGCGAGGCGAGGGGCGCGCGCTTGCCGCCCGTCTAGGCGAGGGGTGCGAGCTTGCCGAGGATCGGTAGCTCGTGTGCGTGAAGGCGCCGCGCCCGTTGATGTCGCCGACGGCGAAGAGGCCGGGCACGCCCGTGCGAAACACGCCGTCCGTCTCGAGGAGCCCGCGCGCGTCCGTCTCGAGGCCGACGGTCTCGAGGCCGATGGCGTCCGTGTTCGGCGTCCGGCCGACCGCGAGCAGCAGATCCGAGCCCTCGAGCGTGCGCCCATCCGTGAGCGTCAGCCGTACGCCCGGCTCCGCCTTCGCGACGCGGGCGCCCGTGAGGATCTCGATGCCCTCGTCGCGGAGGAACGTCAGTACGCTCCCCGCGACGTCCTCGTCCTCGCGGTAGAGCACGCGCTCCGAGCGCTCGATGACCGTCACCCGCGCGCCGAAGCGGCGGAAGATCTGGGCGAGCTCGAGCCCGATGTAGGAGCCGCCCAGGACGAGCAGGTGCTCGGGAGCTCGCTCGAGGAAGAGCGCCTCGTCGCTGGTAAGGTAGCCCACGACGGCGAGGCCCTCG
>JBCDGX010000567.1:0-4404 GCA_038750805.1 Myxococcota bacterium | reverse complement strand
CGTGAGCGTGGAGCGCGGCCCGGGCGGCCGCTGGGCGCTCCTCCGCGACGGGCGGCCCCACGAGGTGCGCGGCGCGGGCACCGACGGCGGCCGCCTCCCGCTCCTCGCGGCCCTCGGCGCGACGTCCTTTCGCACGTGGGGCGTCGGGCCGGACACGGAGGCTCAGCTGGACGAGGCCGAGGAGCTCGGAATGAGCGTGACCCTGGGCCTTTGGCTCGGGCGCCGCGCCCACCGCTTCGACTGGCACGACCGGGAGCACGTGGCCCGCCAGCGCCGGGCCGTCCGGGACGCCGTGCTCGCCCATCGCGACCACCCGGCGCTCCTCATGTGGGGCATCGGCAACGAGATGGAGCAGGGCAACGACGACCCGGTCATGTGGGAGGAGATCGGGGCTCTGGTCCGCATGGTCCAGCGCCTCGACCGCCATCACCCGACGATGGTCGTCACGGCCGAGCTTGGGGAGGCCAACGCGGAGCGGCTCCAGCGCTACGTGCCCGAGGTCGACGTCTGGGGCATCAACTCCTACGGGCGCATCGCCTCGCTCTCGGAGCGCCTCGACGCCGTGGGCTACGACGGGCCCTTCGTCGTCACGGAGCTCGGCCATCCCGCGGAATGGGAGACGCCGAAGACCGCCTGGGGCACGCCGCGCGAGGTGAGCAGCTCGGCCAAGATCGCCGGCTACCGCGCGTCCTTCTCGGCCATCGCGCGCGACCCGCGCTGCCTCGGCGCCTACGCCTTCGTGTGGTCCCGCGGGGTGACGCCCGTCGACACCTGGCACGCCTTGCTCGGGCCCGGGGACGTCCGCTTCGCACCCACGGACGCGCTCTTCGAAGCCTGGGTGGGCCTGCCTCCGGCCAACCGTTCGCCGTCGGTGCGGGCGCTCCACGCGCCCTTCGACGGGGCGGAGGTGGCGCCCGGCGCGCCCATCCGCGCCCGCTTCGATGCGCGCGACCCCGAGGGCGAAGCGCTTCGCTACGCCTGGATCCTCCATCGCGACTCCCCCGAGCCGCTCCGCCGCGGCGCGGGAGCCGTCCACACCTGCCATGACGCAGAAGGCGCCGACCTCGCGGGGCGGGCGGAGTTCGTGGGCGCGGCGCCGCAGACGCCGGGGGCCTGGCGCCTGCTCGGCTTCGCCATCGACCCGGGGGGACGCGCGGCCTACGCGAGCGCGCGTTTCCGCGTCGCAGGGGCGGCGCCCGAAGGCCCGGTCTTTCCCTTCTGGGTGGATGACGTCTTCGCGCCCTCGGGCTTTATGGGCGACGCCTCCGAGCGCGTCACCGAGACGCGCTGTCCCCCGCGTCCCGGCTTCTGCCAGGGCCGCTGCCGGAAGTTCACGTACCACGGCGCCCGAAGGGGCGAGCACGGCTGGGCCGGCGTCGCGTGGATGCATCCGCAGGGCAACTGGCGCGGGCGCTTCCCCGGCGTGCCTGTCCCGCCGGGCGCCGAGGCCGTCGAGCTCGTGGCGTGGGGCGCGCGCGGGGGCGAGCGCGTTCTCTTCTCGGCGGGCAGGGGGGACGTCGACGGCTTCGAGCAGACCCTCCGCGTGGAGCTTACGACGGAGCCGACGACCTACCGCATCCGCCTCGACGCGGGCGTTCGGGACGAGGTCGTCTTCGGCTTCGGCTGGAGGGCGGACGACCCGGGCCGCGCGCCGCTCACCTTCCACGTCGCAGACGTCCGCTGGGTCGGCGGCTCGGCGCCGGCGGGGTACTACGGAGCGCCGGGGCCTTAGCTGCGCCCGGGCCTGCGCGCGGATGAGACGGGGCTGGGCCGGCGCCACGGCCCCACGCTAGGCTCTTGCCGTGACCAAGCTCGACACGGCCGGTCTCCGTGCCTTCGTGGGCCGCGAGTGGGACCTTCTCGACGCGAAGACGCGGTCCGAACGTGCCCGACGGTCCATCGCCGAAAAGACGCGCATGGCCGTGGCCCTCTACGAGAGCGTGCAGGCGACTCGGCCGGACTGGCCCGACGAACGAACCCGACGTGAGGACCTCGCGCACCACCAACGCCTGAAGGCGCTCCTGGCAAGGGCTCCGAACGTCGGCCATCGCTGATGCCCGCGCTCGGCGACGCGCTGAGCGCCCTTGCCCCCGTGCTCGACGAGGTCACGGACGGGTGGTTCGTGTTCGGCGCGCAGGCCGTCGCGGTGCGCGGTGCTCCGCGCGCCACGCAGGACCTCGACACACGGTCAGTCTCGCGCGCGACGACCTTCCACGCCTCATCGAGGCTCTCGCAGCCAGGAAGGTCGTCCATCGCTATCCGGAGCATTCGGACGACCTCGTCGCTCGCGCGGCAGTGCTCCCGCTCCGGCACGTGCCCTCGGGGATGGAGATCGACCTCGTTCTCGCGGGCTCCGGACTCGAGGCGCGACGGCCGAGCTGCTGGGACTGCTTGGCGCCGCAGCGCCGTCCCGCGGACCTGCTAAGCCCCGGCCCATGCGCTCCCTCCGACGTCTCCTCGCGTACAGCCGCGCCCATCGTGGGCGCTACGCGCGGGGGACGATCTATGCCGTCACGAACAAGCTCTTCGACATCGCGCCGGAGATCCTCATCGGCGTGGCCGTCGACATCGTCGTGCAGCGCGAGGAGAGCTTCCTCGCGGGCTTCGGCGTGGCCTCCCTCGAGGGGCAGCTCGTGCTCCTCGGCGTGCTCACGGTGCTCGTCTGGGGCGGCGAGTCGATCTTCGAGTACCTCTACCAGGTCGTCTGGAAGAACCTCGCGCAGACGCTCCAGCACGAGCTCCGGGCAGACGTTTTCGACCACGTGCAGCACCTCCCGGCGGCGGCCCTCGATGGCCGGCGGAAGGGCGAGCTGCAGACGCTGCTGACCGAGGACGTGAACCAGCTCGAGCGCTTCCTGAACACGGGGCTCGTCGCCATCCTCCACGTCGTCACGTCGACGGTGGCCGTGGGCATCGTCTTCTTCATCCTCTCGCCGGGCGTGGCGGTCTTCGCGATGCTGCCGATCCCGATCATCGTGGTGGTCGCGCTCGCCTTCCAGCGTGGGCTCGGGCGGCGCTACGGCGCGGTGCGTGAGAGCGCGGGCACCCTGGGCGCGCGGCTGAGCTCGCAGCTCCACGGGCTCCTCACGATCAAGTCCTACACGGCCGAGGGACAGGCGCTCGAGGCCCTCGAGGCGGACAGCCGGGGCTACGAGAGGACGAACCGGAAGGCCATCAAGCTCTCGAGCGCCTTCGTCCCGCTGATCCGCATGGCGATCCTCTCGGGCTTCGTCGTGACGCTCGTCATCGGCGGCTTCCGGACCCTCGACGGGACCCTCGCCGTCGGCGCCTACAGCGTGCTCGTCTTCCTCACGCAGCGCCTGCTCTGGCCCTTCACGCGCCTGGGCGAGACCGTCGACCTCTACCAGCGGAGCATGGCGTCGGCGAACCGCCTCCTCGACGTGCTCGACCTGGGTCGCGAGGACCCCGGCGGGGCGAGCGCGGACCCGGCGGTCTTTCGCGGGGACCTTCGCTTCGAGGGCGTGTCCTTCGCCTATCCGGAGCGCGACCCGCTCTTCGAGGGCCTCGACCTGACGATCCCGGCGGGGAGCTTCGTCGGTCTCGTGGGCTCGACGGGCTCCGGCAAGAGCACGCTCGTGAAGCTGCTCCTCCGCTTCTACGCGCCGGACGCGGGGCGGGTGACGCTGGGGGGCGCGGACCTTCGCGAGCTGCCCCTCTCGGAGCTTCGCCGGCAGGTGGCCTGGGTGAGCCAGGAGGCCTTCCTCTTTCACGGGAGCGTCCGGGAGAACATCGCCCTCGGCGACCCCTCGGCGTCGCTCGAGCGGGTGATCGCGGCGGCGAAGGCGGCGGAGCTCCACGCCTTCGTGACGTCGCTCCCGGACGGCTACGACACGCAGGTCGGCGACTTCGGCGCGGCGCTCAGCGGCGGCCAGCGACAGCGCCTCTCGCTCGCCCGGGCGATTCTGAAGGACCCGCCCATCCTCGTGCTCGACGAGGCGACGAGCGCCGTCGACAACGAGACCGAGGCGGCGATCCAGCGCTCGCTCGCGCGCGTCGCCGAGGGGCGCACGGTCATCGCCATCGCGCACCGGCTGAGCACGGTGCGCCACGCGGACGCGATCGTCGTGCTCGAGGACGGGGCCATCGTGGAGCGCGGCGTGCACGACGCGCTGGTCCAGGAGGGGCGGCGCTACGCGGGGCTCTGGGCGATGCAGGTCGGGGCGGCCTGAGCGGTCTGTTAGAGTCGGGCGATGCGCGTGTTGGCCCTCGCCGTGATCGTCCTCTGGGGCTGCGCGTCGTCGACGGAGGGGGGCGTCGAGGCCGCATCGGACGCCGGGCGGGTCGCCGACGAAGGGCGCGGCGCGCCCTATTGCGAGGAGGAGTACACGGACGGGTGGGTGGACGGCATCGAAGGCTGTTGCGGGCACCACTCGACCTGTGCCG
>JBCDGX010000566.1:0-4407 GCA_038750805.1 Myxococcota bacterium | reverse complement strand
TCTCGGCCATGGCCGGGACCCTACACGCGGCCGCACGGCGCTCGAAGCACCCTCCTTAACGAAGGACGCCCGAGCCGAAGCCCGGGCGTCTTCCCCTTCCGCGGACGCGGCTCAGACCTTCACGCCCTTCTGGCGGAGCTCGCGAAGCACCGTGTCGATGCCGCGCTTGTCGATCTCGCGAATGCCCGCCGTGCTCAGCCGAAGCCTCACGAAGCGGTTCTCGCTGGGCACCCAGAAGCGGTGCGTCTGGAGATTGGGCAGGAGCCGGCGCTTGGTCTTGCGGTTCGAGTGCGAGACCCGATTGCCGACCATGACGCCCTTTCCGGTGACCTGACAGACCTTAGCCATCGTGCTTGCTCACTTCTTCGAGCTGCTGGGCATCTTCGCTTCGACGAACTCCACGTGCTTGCGCGCGCGGGGGTCGAACTTCTTGAGCTTCAGCTTGCCCGGCATGGTCCGCTTGTTCTTCGTCGTGTAGTAGGTGTAGCCCGTACCCGCCGACGAGATCATTCGAATCTTGTCGCGCGGCATCACCAGCTCGACTTCGTGAGACCGGGGATCTCACCGCGAAGGCCCAGGTCCCGGAGCGCGATGCGGCTCATCGCGAACTTCCGGTAGTAGGCGCGGGGACGGCCCGTGACCTGGCACCGGTTCCGGATGCGCACGGGGCTCGAGTTCCGCGGCAGCTTCTGCAGCGCCTCGATGGCCTCGTACTTGGCCTCCATCGACGCGTTGGGATCGCTGACGATCTTCTTCAGCTGCTTACGCTTCTTGGCGTACTTCGCCGCGAGCTTTTCGCGGTGCTTGTTCCGCGCAATCTTGGCTTTGCTGGCCATGGGCTGGATCGCTCCTGAGTCGGTCCGGGTCCGAAGGGGGCGGAAGCCTGACGGATCGGGAGGGGGCGCGCAAGCGCTGGAGGGAAGTTCGCTCCGCTCAGGTCTGCATCGCGCGCACGAGGTCGAGGAGCGGGTCCACGCCGTCCTCCCGCGCGAAGCGCGAAACCCGCCTTCCGGCCGCGCTCAGCGTCTCCTGGAGCGTCTCGCCGAAGTCCCCGTCATCGTCCCAGATCAGGGTCAGTACGTCCTTGTGGAGGCTCCCGAAGGAGGCCGCGTAGGTCCCCGTCGGACCCGGGGGCGGGTCCGTGGCGTCCACGATGACCAGGTTCGGCCGGAAATCGTGGGCGAAGGTGTCGAGGCGCTCGAGGGCCCCGCAGACCAGCGGCACGACCTGCTCGCGGAGGGCCGCCTTCAGGCTCCGGGCGAGGCGTCCGGTCCCCGCGACGAGCAGCACGCGCGCCGGGCCGACGTGGGTCTGGAAACGCCCCGTGGGGATCTCCGATTGGCGTCGCCGGGCCTTCAGCGGGGCGGAGGGGCGCCCCAGGATCAGCGAGATCCGCTCGAGGATCTCGCTCCCGGTGTCGACGCCGCAGCGCCGCGTCGCGGCCTTCTTCAGCGCCCCGCGGGCAAAGCGCATCCACCCGGCGGGGTCCTCCGGCCGGTTCGGCTCCGACTCCAGCGCCTCGAAGAGCACGGCGGAGGCCACATCGCGGCTGAGCATGCCCTCGAGCACCTCCCGGATGACCTGCAGCTCCGGCCCCTCCTTCATCGGGCGGACCTTAGCGCTCTTTGACTGTGATGACGCTGTGATCTTCCGTACCCTCGGTGACCGTGGAGAGTGCGTCCGATCTGCCCCCTAACGCGCTGAGCGCCGGAACGATAGTCGATGGGCGTTACCGCATTGCCCAGCTTCTGCGGACCAGTGACGTGGCGTCGGTGTACGCGGCCACGCACATGGAGCTCGGGCGGAACGTCTGCCTGAAGGTCTTCGCCGGGGACGATGCGCGCGCCGCCAAACGCTTCGTCCGGAGCGGCCGCATCGTGTCGATGATGCGCCATCCGAACGTCGTTCAGGTCTACGATCTGGCCCGCCACGAGGGCCGCCCCATTCTCGTCCTCGAGGACATGGACGGGCCGAGCCTCGCGGAGCGCTCGCAGGTCCAGGGCCCGCTCCGCGTCGAAGAGGTCCGGGACATCGCGATGCAGCTCCTCGACGCCCTCGCCTACGTGCACGGGCGCAAGGTCATCCACCGGGACGTCGCCGCCGAGAACATGCACCAGCTGCAGACGCACGACGGGTCGCTGCTGCTCAAGCTGACGGAGTTCGGCTTCTCCAAGGACCTCGGCGGCTCCCACTACACGAGCCAATCCGAGACGCAGGTGCTCATCCGCGGGCTCACCCACGTCGCGCCCGAGCAGATCATGACTCCGGATGCCGTCGACCATCGTGTGGATCTGTACGCCGCCGCGGCCGTTTTCTATCGCCTCCTCTGTGGCGTGCCCCCCTTCGCGGCCAAGACGCTGCCCGAGCTGGGGACGGCGATCCTCGAGCAGGCGCCGGCGCCGATCTCGGACCACGTGGAGCACGTCCCGACGATGGTGGACGAGGTCATCCAGCAGGCTCTCGCGAAGAAGCCCGGGGAGCGTTTCGCCGACGCGACGGCGATGAAACGTGCCTTTTCCCAGGCTTTCGCCGAAAGCTGAGTCCATTCACCAGTCCCCCGGGCCGCCGTTGTCCTGGGGACACACGTTCGTGGCGCGCCCTCGCGGATGTTGCGAGGCTGGGGTCGCGGCGCTGCAAGCGGGTGATAGGACGTGGCGGCGAAGGATCTGAAAGCATCGAAGCCGATGGACGAGGCGCCCAAGCCGATCGCCCAGGGAAACCTGGGGCGCACGCCGCTGCAGCACGTCCTGCTGACGGTGCTCGACCGCTCGCTGACAGGCACGCTGATCATCTGGACGAACGACGCGCCCCTCGACCGGCTCGGCTTCCGCGACGGATCCGTCGAGCGCGCCAGGCTCTCCGAGGCCGGCGCCGATCCCATGCGCTCGCTCCTGCCGCTCTTCCGGAAGCGCACGAGCCCCTACGCCTTCTACGACAGCGATCTCGTCGGCGGGCGCAGCATCCCCTGCGCCATCGACACCTACGCGCTGGTCGCCGCCTCCCTGCGCGGAGGGCTTCCGGAGAAGGCCGTGGAGCGCGTGCTCGGGCGCTACGGCACGGACGTCGTGCGCGTACGCACGCCGAACATCGACCGCTACGAGCTGGTGCCCGCCGAGCGGGCGGCCGTCGAGGCCATGCGCGCCGCCGCGGCGTCGATCCCGGCGCACCTCGAGAGCGCTGGAGACCCGAAGGTCACCCGCCGCATCGCCTATCTCCTGGCCGTCACCGGCTGCCTGAAGCGCTCCCGCCAGGAGCAGCGCATGCCGCCGCGGGCGCCGGACGAGTCCGGCCGCCGGGAGCGCCCGCGGGTGCTGAGCCCGACCCCGGGCCGGGTCAGTTTCTCCCCCGGACGCGCGAGCGCTCTGCCGCGCCTCGACAGCCCCTCGCTCACGCCGACGCGGCCGAGCACCCCCGGTCGCCCCTCGCGACCCGCTGAGGGGGCGCGCCGGAGCTCGGGCTGGGTGTCCCGCGGCAGCGAGAGCCGGCCGCCGCCGCCGAAGACCCTGCCGCCGGGCGAGAAGCTCCGCTGGGTGGAGATCATCAACCACGCGGAGGAGATCGAGGCGCAGACCTACTACGAGCTGCTCGGAGTCCCCGAGGGCGCCTCGCCGGATCAGGTCGACGCGGCCTTCGTCGCCCGCACGCGCAAGTGGGACCCGCGTCGCCTCGACCGGGGCCTTCGGCCACTCTTCGATACGACGAAGGAGATCATGCGCGCCTACGAGGTGGCCCGGGACGTCCTCAGGGACCCGCGCCGCCGTACCGCGTACGTCACCAAGCTCCGCGCCGGCGTCGGAACCCCCGCCGCGATGCGCCGGGCCGAGTCGCTCACGCGCGCCCGTGAGCGCTACGCGGTCGTGGCGGACCTGCTCAACAAGAAGCGCGACGCCGAGGCCCTCGAGGCGCTTCGGGGCGTGCTCGAGCTCGCCCCGCGGGAGCCGCGCTACCTCGTGCTCGCAGCGCGACTGATGATGCGACTCAAGGGCGCCAAGGCGCCGAGCGTGCGGGGTGACCTCGAGCGCATGATGGAGGTTGCGCTCGACGTGGACCCCGAGAGCATCGAGGTGCTGATGACCGTGGGCGAGATGCTCCGGAAGCAGGACCGCGAGGACGAGGCCGCCGAGGTCTACGAGCGGGTCACGCAGCTCGACCCGAAGAACCACGAGGCCATCCAGTTCGTTCGGGTGGCGAAGATGCGAAAGCGCCGCCGCTTCCTGAGCGACCGCTTCTCCAAGGCGCCGCCGGCCCCGAAGGGCGACGCGCCGAGCCTCCTCGACCGGCTCCGCGGCGGACGCAAGCGATAGCCACGACCCGGCGGGGTCGCCTGTCTCACCCACTCGCGCGCCCCGAGTCAGAGCGTCAGGAGGTCCTCGGCGCGCGCGATCCAGTGGGTCGGCGCGTGCGCCT
>JBCDGX010000565.1:0-4415 GCA_038750805.1 Myxococcota bacterium | reverse complement strand
GTGTAGCCCGCCGCGAGGAGCTCCTCGAACATCACCGTGACCTTCACGCCGTTCGGCGTGGCCAGCGAGTAGAGCTGGAAGGGGTGCTCGCCGACGGGGAGCTCCTTCTCGTGCGTCGCGCCGCTGATGGGCCGGTTGATCTTGGCGAACCTGCCGCCGCTCTCGGCGTCCCAGGTCCAGACCTCGGGGGGCGTGTAGTCACTCATCTCGTCGTCCTTCGGCCCCCCGGCTCTTGGGGCGTCGCTCTCGTGCGGGCGAGGGTTACGTCGATTCAGCGGTGGCGGTCCAGCCAGCGCGTCGCGGCGGCGATGGCCGGCCGGACGCGAACGAGGCGGCTTTGGGCCTCGCCGACGCGGCCCCGGCGGATCCACTCCGGGTTCGTGGCCTCGAGATCGCGGCCCAGGCGGTGGAAATCGTCCGCGCGGTAGCCGTGGGCCCGGAAGCTCCGCCAGCGGCGCACGCCGGCCGCGTCGAGCATGGCGGCGCCCTCGTCCACCTGCGGGAGTGGCCGCGCCATGCGGCGCTCGGCGAGGTGGAACGCCGTGAACGCGCCCCAGCCGGTGCCGAGCATGAGCACGCGGCCGTCGTCGTCCTCGAGGCGCCGGAGCGGGCTCGCCTCCCCGAAGGCGTCGACGAGCGGTTGGCCCTTCGCGAGCCAGGCGGCGCGGCTCCCCCAGGCGGCGAAGCTCTGCTGCGGGTGCTCGCTGCGCACCACGTCCTCGAGGCCGCGGAAGACCTCGGGCACGCGGCCGACGCCGAAGCTCGGGGTGCGGTCCTTCCGGAAGGCCGGCCAGCCGGCGCGGATGGCGGCCCAATGGGCCTCGGGGACCGGAGGGTTCGACCAGAACCGGGGCTCGCGGTTCGGGGCCGTGAAGGTGGGCATGAGCAGGAGCCCCTCGGGCCCCACGGCGTCCTGGAGCGCGAGGATCACGCCCACCGGGCCGCCGAGCACGAGGCGGCCGCGGGCGAGGGCGCGGAGGCTCGTGTGCACGAGGAGCGTCTCGCCGAGCGCGACGCCGAGGTGGTGAAGATCGCGGACGAGATCCCGGGGCGCGAGCGGGCCTGCGCCCTTCGACGCCGGTGGGCTCGGCCCGCGGTCCTCCGCCATTCCCCGACGCTATCAGGGATCGCCGGGCGGCGGCGGTCGCTTCCGGCGAGGCCGGCGCCGCTCGAGCGCGCCGTTGGCGACGAGGAGCGTGACCAGGAGCGTGGCGTTCCCGAGGGTGATCCAGAGGTAGACCTCCGCGGGCCAGAGCGCGCCCGCCACGAAGGCGAGCGCGTAGCCGACGGCCGCGAGCGTGAGGCGCCTGTCGAAGGTCGCCGAGCCCACCGCCGTCGCGCTCGCGTAGAGGCCGAGCATGACGACCTGCGCCTGCGTCGGGTCGAGGCCGAGGCTCTCGGCGGCGAGGGCGAGGAGCAGCTGGACCGTCACCACGCCGGCGAGCGCCTGCACGAAGGCCCGGTTGAAGAAGGTCGACGAGAGCACCGGCCCCGCGAGCAACGACGCGCCGGCCAGCGTGGCCAGGAGCACGGCGGCGCCCGTTCGCATGCGCCCGAAGGTGCCCGTCGCACCGGAGAGGTAGAGCTGGAGCGGGACGAGGGTCCAGATGCCGACGATCAGCGCGCTCACGCCCGCTCGGGCCCGGATGCCGATGCGCGGGTCGTGATCCCGGCCGAGGCGCTCGAGGTCGTCGCGGCGGGCTTCCGAGGCCGCGAGCGCGTCCTCGGCCTCGCGCACGCGCGCGTCCGGCGGCTCGTCGATGCTCGCGAGCACGCGGAGGGCGGCGGCGGGATCGTCCCGGCCGAGCTCGAAGCGGGCGACGACGTCCGCGGCGTCCCTCAGGCCGGCGCGGGCCTCGGCGTTGCCGGGCCAGGCCTCGAGGGCGGCGCGGTAGCCGAAGGCGGCCTCGGACCAGAGCTCCTGCACCTCGCCCGAGTCGACGTCCGGGGCCGCCGTACGCGCGGCCAGCGTCGCGGCGCGGACGGCCGCACGCTCCGCGAGGCGCCGCGAGCCCTGGTGGCGGAGGAGCTCCTCGAGGGCCCGGCGAAAGGCGCCGCCGTCCTCGAAGCGTTGCTCGGGCGCGAAGGCCAAGGCCTTCGAGAGCAGCTGGCGGACCTCTTCCGGCAGGTCGTCCGGCAGGGGGCGCTCTGGCTGCATGATGCTCGTGACCATGGCCAGGATGCCGTCGCCGGCGTGGGGCGCCTGGCCGAGCACGATCTCGTGGAGGAGCGCGCCGAGCAGGTAGACATCCGTCGCCTTCCCGATGCGGGACTCCTCCCCGCCGAGCATCTCCGGCGCCATGTAGCAGGGCGTCCCAGCCATCGCGACGGCGTCGGACGCCAGCGGGAAACGCCCCGTCCCGTCGTCCTCGAGGGCCACGGCCAGACCCCAATCGACGACGTGGACCTCGCCGTAGCGCCCGACCATCACGTTGTCGGGCTTGAGGTCGCGATGGACGATGCCGCGGTCGTGCGCGTAGCGCACCGCCTGGCAGACCTGGAGCAGCACACCGAGGTTCCAGTCGAGGGCGTCGACCTCCTCGCCGAGGTGCTTGAAGCGCGCTTCGCGGTCGTGAAGGAGCTTCCCCCCGGGGGCCCCCTGGATGCGCTTCATGACGATGGCCGGGCGACCGTCGGCGCCGAGCACGACGTCGTGGATCGGGACGACGCCGGGGTGCTCGAGGCTCCCCGTGACCCAGGCCTCCTGGAGGAGCTTCTTGATCGCGTGCGTGCCGCCGAAGCGCGCGTTCAGGGCCTTCAGCGCCACCTCGCGGCCGAGGAGCCGTTCCTCGGCGGCGAAGACCCGGCCCATGCCGCCCTTGCCGATCAGCGGGCCGGGGGCGTAGCGCTCGTAGGGCCGCCCTGGCTTCTGGAGCATGCCGAGGGCCCGCTCGACGGCCTCCGCGCGCGTCGTCGGCGGCGCGAGGATCGTCCCCTTCGGGTTCTTCTCCGCGTGCGTGACGGCCTCCGGCTGCGTCGCCCGGAGCCAGCGGAGGATGCCGTCGGCCGTGGTCGCGGAGCGGGGAGAGGCCACGGGGCGATCGTCACCGAACGCGGGCGGCATCACCAGCCCCCTCGCGAACGGGCCTCAGCGCGCCAGGTTCAGGTTGAGATAGGCCGGGTCGTCGGTGACCTCGCGGTCGACCACGGGGGCGAGCCACTCCGGAAGCGCGAGGTCCACGTCGGCGTGCGGGAGCTCGATCTCCGCGAGCCAGAGCTCGCGGTCGAGGAACTCGTCGACCACCCAGCCATCGGGCATCGCGTGGCGGCGCTTCTGCACCCGGCAGCCCTCCGTGAGCGTCCAGAGCGCGTCGAAGAGCGTGCGGCTCGTCGCCTCTTCGATCTCGATGCGCTCGATGCCCTTCCCGAGCTTCACGGTGCGGAGGTAGGTGTCGCGCCCGTCCGCGCTGCGCACGTGGCGCACCCGCTCGCGGAGCACGTCGCCCGGGAGGTAGCCCTGGCGGAGCTCCTTCTCCGTCGCGCCGGCCAGATCCGGGGCGCCGCGCAGGAGGAACTTCCGCTCGATCTCGCGGTGCGCGCTGCCGTCGAGGCTGGCGGCGAAGGCGTCGACGGCGTCGCGGAGGGCGTCGAGGCCGCCGCCCATCCACTCGCCGCGGACCCGCGCCTCGAGCGCTCCGGCGGCATCGACGGTGGCGGCGAGCAGGGCCCGGAGACCGGCCTCGCGCTCGCCGACCACGTTTCCGAGCCGGTCCTCGAGGACGTGGAGGTCGTGGAGGTCCCCGAGCAGGTCCTGGAGACCCTTCAGCGTCTTCACGAGCTCGCGCGCCTCCTCGGCCTCCGGCCGGGCGGGCTCGAGCAGGTAGCGGAGGCGCTTCACGTCGATGCGCGCGTCGTGCAGCGCCTCGCGCCGCTTCCGCTCGGCGTCGCGGTCCGTATCCGCCTGTCCCTCGGGGTGGCGGGCGTCCTCGAAGGTCGCGAGGAGCGCGGCCGTGTGCTCGCGCGCGAGCCCCCCGAGCACCGTCGCGAAGGACGTCGGCGCCGGTCCCTCGAGCGTGATCGTGAGGGTGGCCAGGGCGCGCCGAAGCTCCGGCGCCATCTTCCGGAAGCGCTTGCGCGCCTTGCCGATGCGCGCGCCGTCCGCGGCCCGTCGTTCGGCCTCGAGCGTGGCGCGAAAGCCCGTCACGCCCGCACGAAGGTCGACGCTCAGGCCGGCCGCGAGGCGCTCCACGTGGCCGATCAGCACCTCGGCGTCGCGGGCCCCGCCCGTCGCCGACGCGATCTCCTTGAGGCGTTTGCGGGCCCGCCGCCCCAGCACGTCGGCGACCTGCGGCGCATGGGCGCGGGCCTGGCTGCGGAGCCGGCGCAGCGCGACGCGGAAATCGTGGAGGGCCTCCGTGTCGGCCGGATCGTCAAGGCGCGTCTCCGCCGCCTGGGCCTCGCGGACGAGGTCGAGG
>JBCDGX010000564.1:0-4419 GCA_038750805.1 Myxococcota bacterium | reverse complement strand
GAGGAGCGCGCCGCCGCGCCGGGTCACTGCGCCTGCTTGGCCGCGTCGGCCAAGAACTTGTCGAGGCCGATGTCGGTCAGCGGATGCTTCAGGAGCTGGTGAATGACCTTGTGGGGACTGGTCGCGACGTGCGCGCCCACGAGCGCCGCCTGCTTCACGTGCAGGGGGTGCCGGATCGACGCCGCGAGCACCTGCGTGCCGTAGCCGTAGTTCTCGTAGATCTGGACGATCTCGCCGATGAGGTCCATGCCCTCACCGCTCACGTCGTCGATGCGGCCGATGAAGGGGCTGATGTACGTGGCACCGGCCTTCGCGGCCATCATCGCCTGCGAGGCGCTGAAGCAGAGCGTGACGTTCGTCTTGATGCCCTCGGCCGTGAAGGCGCGGACCGCCTTCAGCCCGTCGGCGATGAGCGGGACCTTAACGACGATGTTGTCGTGGATCTTCGCCAGCGCGCGCCCCTCGTCGAGGATGCCCTGCGTATCCGTCGCGATGACCTCCGCGCTGATCGGCCCGTCGACCACCTCGACGATGTCGTGGATGACCTCGTCGCGCGGTCGTCCGACCTTGGCGATCAGGGAGGGGTTGGTGGTGACACCGTCGACGAGGCCCATCGCGCTCGCGTCGCGGATCTCGTCGAGGTCGGCCGAATCGATGAAGATTTCCATGGGCTGGGCTCCTGGTCGTAATGGGGGCGGCCGGGCGGTGCAAGAGCGCGCCGCCGGGATCGTTCACCACGTCTCGCGGGCCACCTCGAGGTGGAACTCGGCGCGGTTTCCGTTACCGCCGTCCCGGACGTAGATGAGGTAATGGCCCGCGGGGAGCTGCCGGCTGATCAGCTCGTCGGGGCTGTTGCCGCTGCGCGACGAGGCCAGGAGCTCCGCGCGCAGGTCCCGAAGCTCGATGTCGAGGTCCGTCTGGTCCCGGCGATGGCTCCCGCTCCCCTCGATGCGGAGCCGCACCCGTACGCGGCCGGCCTCGGGCAGGTGGAAGCGAAACACGCGCATCGCGTCGATGCCGTTGCTCGGCCGCGCCGGGCCGCCGCTCGGCGCCGGGTCCGTGACCCCGTCGACCTTGGCCTCCACCTCCGCGGGCAGCGCGATGTCGATGGGCCAGGGGGGCGTCTCGTGGGGCCCCGGCAGCAGCTCCGCGGGCTGCCCCGCCCGCGTGAGGAGCGTCCGGAGCCGGTCCCCGGGGACGCGCCCGCTCGCCACCAGGTGCTGGAGAAACGTCGGCAGCGCCGGGTACGCGCCCTCCACCCCGGCGAGCTCTCGCATCGCCTCGAGCACGGCCGCCGGGCCGAGGGCCACGCCGTCGACGTCGTCGTCCCGGAACCCCTCGGCGCCGTCCGTGAGGTCCCAGAGGATCTCGGCCACCGCCGCCTCGGAGCCCAGGCCCTTGACCTCGTCTCCCCGCCCACGCTCGAGGTCGTGGGCCACGCGCAGCTCGCCGGCGGGCTCGAGGCCGATGGTGTCCAGATAGCGAGGCCGTCCCTGCACGGCGGCCGCGAACCAGGTCGCCCGCCCCTCCTCCCAGGCGAGGCCCGGATCCAGGAGCACGCCCCCGGGGTGCCCCCCGCCGGGAGAGGAGTCCGTCGTGAGCACGTCCATCACGAAGTGCCCGAGCTCGTGCAGGACGATGGACTCGTCGTGCTCGTCCGTATCCGTCAGCGCGCGGCGCCCGGGCTCCCCGCCGAGGAGCTCGATGGTGTAGCGGCCCGAGCCCTGCGGTCGCTCGCCCGTGTAGAAGGACCAGGTGGTCGTCACGCCCCGGTCCCAATAAGCGAAGAAGGGGGGCAGACGCTCGCCGGTCCAGCGCTCCACGGCCTCCACGCCCCGGCGCATGGCGTCGAGGATGTGGAGCGCACCGGCGAGGGTCCCGGCCTCGTCCTCGGCGACGATCGCGAGCGGCGTCGCCGGGTCCCCGAGAGGCACGCGGAGCGTGTGCACCGTGTCGCCCAGGCCGTCCCGGGTCACCGCGAGCCGCGGCGCCGGGTGGCTGCCGACGCGGTCCGCGAGCGAGGCCCGCACCTCGAGCTCACGCGCCCCGGGGGCCGCGGCCAGGCGGAAGGCGCCGGCGGCGTCGGTGACGGCATCGCCGACGACGTTCCCCTCGGCGTCGACGGCCCGCAGCTCGACGCGGACGGCAGGGAGACGCTCCGTTGTCCGCGAGGCGCCCGTGGGCGTCGGCGAGCGCGCCTCGAAGAGCACGGTGCCAGTCCAGGTCGTGGCGCCGGGCGGAGCGTCGCCGGCCTCCGGGAGCGTCGGGCCGGCGGGGGCGACACGCGCGCACGCGCTGAGGACCAGGAGGCCCGCGAGGAGACCGCGCATCGCGCGCAGCCTATCAGTCCGCCGAGGGCGCGTCCTCGACCCGCGCTCCCGCGTCGGGGAGCGGCGGCAGGCCGTAGCGCTCCTCGATGACCTCGAGGTCGACGAAGTCGGGCTCGGGCGGCGCGGGCGGCTCGGCGAAGTAGAGGCTGAGCGCGGTGGCGACGAGGAGCGCCAGGGTCCAGAGGACCACGGCCGAGCCATCGAAGCGGGCGGGGACGCGCACGCCGAAGGCGTATCACCCCTGCCGGCGGCGGTCGCGCACGGCCATCGCGCGGCGGCGGAGGCTCCGCACGACCATGACCTGCGTCGCGGCGCTGAGGCCCTTGGCGAAGTCGCGGTCGGCGTCGACGATGCGGCGCACCAGGCGCGAGGTCTCGCGAATGTCGAAGCGCGCCCAGCCCACGAGCGCGGCCTCCCCCCAGGGGAAGGTCACCGTGTCGAAGTGGAACGCGCCGCTCCGGAGCGCGCCGCTGACGCCCTCCACGTGCACGACATCCTCCGCCGAGGGATGGAGGCGCATCTGCCCGGCGAGGCCGACGAGCGGGATGGGGATGCCCCAGGAGAAGCGCATGCTCCCGTCGTCGCCGGTCTCGAGGATCTCCGCCGTCGAGCCGTTGACCAGCGTCTGACCGAACTCCTCGGGGTCGTTCATGACGGCCCGCGCGTCGTCCTCGCCGACCCCGGCGCGACCGGCGAAGGCGACGCGGGCGACGCGATCCCCGACGAGCTCCATGAAGACCAGGTCCCCGCGGGCGAGGAGCGGCGTGAGGGCCAGCGGGTCGATGTCCGGTCGCGCGAGCGCCGGGAGCTCGGCGGGGGGCGGCGCCGGGACGTGGCCCGCGCGGCGCTCCGCCTCGCGCTGGGTCCCGAGCGCCATCACCGTCGCCAGGGAGAGCGTGATGCTCCGCTGGACGCTCGTGCCGCCGCTCGCGAGCTGCTCGGCGAGGTAGTTCGCATCGCGCATGTCGACGCGGCTCGCCAGCACCACGATGGAGCGCCCGGGGCCGTCCGGGCGCACGCGCCAGCGCATGCGGCCCTCGCCCATGTCGCCCCCGAGCGAGCGCACGTCGATGCGGTGGCCGCGCGTCGCGTTGCCCGGGTACACGGTCATCGAGTTCCGCCCCTCGAGCTCGAACACGGAGACCTGCCAGCGCCAGGAGTAGGCGGTCTGGATGCCCTGGCGGGACTCGACGCGGATGGAGTCGAGGGCAGGCATGAAGCGCGGGTAGGCCTCCGGCGCGGCGATGACCTCGGCCACGGTGGCCGGCGGGGCGTTCACCTTCAGGGCGACGACGATGCTCGGGAGCGGATGGCTCGCCTCCCGGAACTGGGCGAGGATGACGGGCCCGCGGTCGAGCGCTCCGTCGAGGAGCGTCAGCTCGGTCGGCGAGAAGCCACGAATGCTCGCCTCGTCGGCGCCGCTCTCTTGAGCGAGCGCGGCCGGCGAAGCGGCGAGAACCAAAGCGAAGGCGAACCAGGGGGCGCGGCGCATGGCGGGTGGACGCGGCCGGGCCTGCACATGTTCAACGTCAGCCGCCGTCGACGCCCGCGTCCGGGATCTCGCTGCGGTCGAAATCGACGATCAGCTGGCAGCCGGCCGCGCCAAGGAGGAGCCCGGCCACCAGCAGGAGGCGCGCGAGGCGACGCATCAGAACCGGACCTCGGCGCTCACGCCGCCCCCGGTGGGCGCGACGACCGGCACGACGGACCAGCGGACGCCGTTTCGGGCCTCGGCGGACTCGTCCGCGGCCCCCGCGTCCGGCGCAGCCTCGGAGGCCTCGGCGCCGTCCTCGAGCTCCGCGCCCTCGAGCTCGTCCTCGTCCGGCGTGTCCGGGCGCTGCGCGAGGTAGATGGCGACGGCCGTCACCGCCGTGGCGAGGGAGACGCCGAAGGCGATGTCCGCGCCGAGGGCGAAGGTCTCGCCGCGGTCGGCGGTGCTCTCCCGGGCCTCCCCGTCGAACTGGCTCTCCTGCGTGAGGGAGAGGAAGCCGAGCGCCGAGCCCGTCACGAGCGCGGCGGCGCTCACGGCACCGAGCGCCCAGACGGCCGGGCTGGCGCCTGTGTCCACGTCCTCGTCGAGGAGCTCGTC